>JBDTVD010000010.1:0-24138 GCA_040007375.1 Bacteroidota bacterium
CATTAAAAGATTCTGCAGAAAATCTTGTTGCTATAGTAAACGATGTTCTTGATCTGAATAAAATACAATCAGGTGATCTTGTTCTGAATGAACAACCATTTGATTTTAGTATGTTGCTTAATAATCTTTCCCGAACATATAAAGAAGAAACACGCAATAAAAAAATCGAATTCCTTCCATTGATTGACGATGATCTTCATCCATATATAAAAGGAGATTACTTCCGCATCAACCAGGTGCTCGTTAAACTGCTGGATAATGCTGTTAAGTTTACAGAGAGCGGACAGGTAACGTTTGAAGTGACAAGGAAGAAAGAAACAAAACAAAACATACTTCTGCAATTTACCATTCGCGATACAGGCATTGGTATTGAGCCCGAAAAACAGGATAAAATATTTCAGAATTTCACTCAGGGTGAAACACAATCATCACGCAGATTTAGTGGAACAGGAATGGGATTGGCCATTGTAAAATCACTGTTGGAAAAAATGAATTCATCAATAACGATGAAGAGCATTCCTGGCAATGGAACAACATTCACCTTCACTTTATCACTTCAAAAAACAAATGCAATTAATAATGTATCACATAACGATCAACATAAAGATGCATTACAAGGACAAACTATTTTACTGGCCGAAGACAATAAAGTAAACCAGTTGTTTGCAAAAGAATTACTGGAAGAATGGGGAGCTAAATTAGAGATTGCAAACAATGGGAAACAGGCAATTGACTGGTTGATGAAACATAACTGTAACTTAATACTGATGGATATACAAATGCCGTTGATGGATGGTATTGAAGCAACAGGTATCATCAGAAGTGGTATAACAAAAGTGAATGCACAAATTCCTGTTATTGCAATCACAGCCAATGCACGCAAAGGGGAAGAAGAAAAGTTTAAAGCATGTGGAATGCATCACATCCTTTTTAAACCTTATAATCCGGAAGATCTTTTCAAAGCCATTGCACAGGAACTTGGTTTATATAAAGAAGAATGCAGTACGGATAACAGTAACTGTAAGAAATCGCAACATAATGAAAAAACAATTCCGTTCACTTTCCAGTACGCAAGTCTTGAAGTGTTACAATCGTTCTCACGTGGTAAAACTTCCTTCATTAATAAGATGTTGAAAATGCTGGTGGAGAATGTACCGGTAAGCTTCCTGGAACTTCAACAGGCAGCAGGAATAAACAACTGGAAACAGATCAGCATCATTGCTCACAAACTAATACCTAATATCAATATGTCAGGCAACTCTCACCTGGAAAATGATATCAGATGGCTGGAAGAAAACGCTCTGGCCTGTAAGAATAAAAAGAAAGTACTGAAGAAAATTGACGATGCTGATGCACTGATGAAGAAAGTAATTCAGGAATTGCAGGAAGCTTCGCAGTATTATTCAGAAGAAACACAAACACAAATTAATATATAAACTACAAACTGATGAAACGTACACTACTAGTGGTAGATGATGAGTTAAGTATCCGGATGTTACTGGAGAACTTTCTTAGTGATGAATTCCATGTGATTACGCGTGAAAACGGTTATGAAGCATTAACATGGCTTAAAGAAGGAAATCATGCTGATCTTTTACTGGTTGATATTGATATGCCAATGCTGAATGGTTATGAATTTACTGAAAGCATACGTAAGATAAAAGGAATGAATGATGTTCCTGTAATTATGTTATCTGCAAAACAAAAAAGTGCTGACAGGATCCGATCTTACAGCGCAGGTGCAGATGATTATATACAGAAACCCTTCAACCCTGAGGAATTAATGGTACGTATACAGGCCATCTTCCGCAGACATAAAGTTGCTTGATACTACTGAATCCACCTATATGAAAATTATTTATATAAATAAAATTGCAAACGAGCAGCTGACGTTCAGCAATTCTTTTTCACGACACGATACTAAATGTTTTACTGATCTTGGCAGCGCTTATCATTACATGCGACAGGGAAATGCGCCTGATATACTTGTTGCTGAAACTACCTCTGCAATTGATACAGCAATTGAAGCACTGAAATTAATCAGAAGCAAACCTGCATTTCAGAAAACAATTCTTATTGGATATTCAGACGATCCATTACCAAAAGATAAAAACAAAATTCACGATATCGGATTTCTGGATATTGTAGAAAAGAATAAAGTGATCAGCACAGTTCTCCAGGTGATTCATCTCTTCACCGGTAAACATGGTAAATCCGGACTACTGACTTTATATAGTCGCAGAAGCATGATTGCAAAGAGGATGATTGATATCACTGTTTCTTCGGCTGCATTATTACTTGCATCTCCTGTTCTCATTGGCGCTGCAATTGCAATCCGTCTGGAATCAAAAGGTCCGGTATTTTATCGTTCGCGTCGTGTAGGATCAAATTATAAAGTGTTTGATCTGCTTAAATTCCGGACAATGGTTCCTGATGCTGATAAGAATCTTGGAATGATTGCTCATCTCAATTTATATAGTGGTGCAGAAACAGAATCTACCACAACTGAATGTCCTGATTGCAAAAAATTAAATCAACCATGTTCACCTCTTATATATGATGATAAGGGAATGATCTGTGAAAATTTCTTTTATGCACAGAAGGAACTGGAAAAGCAGGGAATCTTTTTTAAAGCGAAAGATGATCCGCGCATTTCACGTGTAGGAAAATTTTTACGTAACTCCAGCATTGATGAATTACCACAATTGCTGAATATTTTAAGAGGTGATATGTCGCTGGTAGGCAACCGTCCTCTCCCACTCTATGAAGCAGAAAAACTGACGAGCGACAGCAGGGCTTTCCGTTTTCTTGCTCCGGCAGGATTAACAGGATTGTGGCAGGTTACCAAACGTGGTAAAAAAGATATGTCGGAAGAAGAACGTATTTCACTCGATAATAATTACGCATTAAATCACAGCATCTGGCTTGATTTCAAAATTATATTTAAAACAATTCCGGCATTGCTTCAAAGTGAAAATGTATAACAATCTTCTGAAATGAAATACTGCCTGCTTTATATATTTCTTTTTTTCTGCATCAACCTGCAGCAGTTGTCAGCGCAATCTTTAACACCTGAAGAAATTACTAGCATGCTTCCTGAAGATAAAGAAATCAGTAATGATTCAACAATTGATTTCAATAAAATGCAACCTTCAAAACTGGATCTCAACCGTGATATTAAAGAACAGTTGCTTCCACTTGATAGTATAATACAGATTGCAAAACGTAACAATCCAGGAGTGAAGATGAATGAAGCATTGGTTAAATCAGGTGAAGCACAGGTTCGTTATGCAAAATCCGAATGGCTGCGTAACATCTCTTTTAACTTTAATAATTCCTATGGTAACACTACATTGTTTTATACTTCCAATGAAACTCCTGTAGAAACACAAACACAAAACCTGAACACCGGTTATCGTGCAGGAGTCAATATTAATATTCCTTTATACGAATTCTTCGGTCGTCAACATCGTGTTGACATTTACCGCAATGAACTTCTTGCAAAAGATGAACAAAGAAAGAATACGGAAATGGAACTGGCCAACCGTGTTATTTACGAATATAATTACGCTGTTGCTGCTCATCGCATGATGATGATTTCCAGTGAAAATATGCAGGCTGCACTTACTCATCTTGCAATGGCTGAAAAAGAATTCAGTGAAGGTGTGATACCTGTTGGTGAGTCGGCACGTATTACAGAATTTGCTGCCAAGGCTAAAATGGACTTTGAAACTTCAAAACGCGAATTTTTCGTGTGGTATATGCAACTTGAAACGCTCGTTGGCGTAAGACTGGATACACTAGTCCGCTCAAAGTGAATCTCCTCGAATTTATTCGCCTCATCGTCCGTAACTGGAAGGTGTTATTTCTATTTCCGCTGTTAACGGCCGTTGTAGTTTTTTACTGCACACGTAACATGAAAAAGGAATATGCATCCAGCACACTTGTTTACACAGGTCTTGCAAGTGGTTACAGCATTACCAGTGGTGAAGATGAACGTGTAGATTATTTTGCAGTGAACAATGCTTTTGATAATCTGATGGCTACCATCAAATCACGCGAAACACTGGAAGAAGTTGGAATGCGATTACTGGCAAACAATCTTCTCATCACCAAACCGGCATTCAATAAACTATCACCGGAAAATTTTGATCATCTGAAAGAACTTATTCCTGATTCTTTGCGACGCAGGTTTATCATTTCCACTTCTGCAGAACTTACTTACGCAAATATCGAAGCTTATAAAAATTCCAGTGAGAAGAATGTTATTACTGCACTTTTAAATTCAAAAACTGAAATATATAGTGCTGAAGTAATTAATAAAAACATGACAGCTGCACGTAAGCAGTCATCTGATATGATAGAGATCACTTACAAAACAAGTGATCCTGCTGTTTGTCAGCAGACATTACAGTATGTTGTTGATGTTTTTATAAAACGATACAAAGGCATTAAAGGAAGTGAAACCACCAGTGTGGTAAAATATTTTGAGGATCAGCTTACACTGGCTTCTGCACGATTGAAAAAAGCAGAAGAATCTTTGCGTGATTTCAGTTCGCAGAATAAAATCATTAATTATTATGAACAGGCAAAGTTTACTGCTGAATCGAAAGAAGATGTAGCTGCTGATCTGCAGAAACAGGAAGAAGCATTGATGGCATCACGTGCTGCACTCAGCCGTATTGAAGGAAAAATAAGTCTTCGTAAAAATGTGATTGAGGTGAATGAAAAAATCACCGGACTTCGTACACAACTTGCAGATATAAATTACAAAATTGCCAATGCAGAATTATATAATGAAGACATTGATAAAATAACTTTGTATCGCAAGCAGGGAGAGGATCTCAAAAAGCAGATTACATCGGAAATTGAAATGCAATACAAGTTGAATAATTCAACGGAAGGTGTATCACGCGAAAATCTTTTAACAGAATGGCTGACGAATTATCTGGCTGTTGATGAAAATCAATCGAAGATGAAAGTGATCAGTGACCGATTAAAAAGTTTTGATAAAATATTTAATGATATGGCTCCTGTTGGTTCGCGCTTAAAGCAGATCGAACGGGAAGTGGAAGTTGCAGAGAAAGAATATTTATCAGTGTTGCATGGATTAAATCTTGCGAAGCTTCGTCAGAAGAACCTGGAGATGTCGTGTAATCTCACTATTACTGATCTTCCTTTCTTTCCTTTACAACCCCAAAATTCCAAGCGGCTGATGCTGGTGATGATGTCACTGATTGCAACGTTTATTATTTCTCTCGCTGTTTTACTTGCACGTCATTTTATGGGTAAAGCAATTAAGACACCTGCACGTGCAGAAAAATTTACAGGACTTCGTTTTCTTGGTGCATTACCAAATTATGAAACATTAAATGATGAAATTGACAGAGCTGCATTGGATGAAATGGTGATGGCACATCTTACCAGCAGCATGCAACTGGAAATGCAGTATGTAAAGGGAAAACATACCAGACTGATCACTGTATTCAGTAATAAATGCGGAGAAGGTAAATCATTATTTCTCGAAAAACTTACTACACGACTTCAGGAAAGAACCGGTGATATCCTTTGGTTGCGTCCTGGTAATGAAACCATGTTACCGGAAAGAACAAATGGAATTACCAATGCAGGATATAAAGACAATGGTGTGTTTCATAAGTCAGAAGATTTCAGAAGCTGGTTCAACCTGCACAAAGAATTACAACATCCTTACGAATATATATTCCTTGAATTATCAGAGTTGTCGCGATATGATCTTGCTATCAACATTGTAAGAGACAGTGATCTCACACTTATGGTACTTGACAGCGATCGTGCGTGGACAGATGCTGATGCAAGAGTATTACGTCACTTCACACGTGCTACGGAAAAACAACCATTGATACTGCTTAACAAAATTGATCTTGACAGGCTGGAAACTATTGTTGGTGAATTGCCAAAGAAAAGAAGCAGATTACGCAGAGTTGTTAAAAATGCTTTAAGCTTCGAATACAGGAAGTGAATTAGAAATTAGAAATTATAAATTATAAATTATAAATTAGAAATTATAAGTTGTTAGCTTAAAGGAGAACAATTATCCTTTAAAGTAAAATTCAATTATTCACTATTAATTCTTCATCCTTAATTCTCCATTACAAACCTTGGGAGTATTTGCAAACATCAGAAAAGTTAGTCGTAACAGGCATACACTTTCACTGGCAGGAAACGGTTCCTCTGCAGTGTTGGGTTTTGTTTGTCTTGCACTGGCAGCGCGTTTATTAACCAAGGAAGAACTGGGATCATGGTTTATGTTCATCACAGCATTCACTTTTGTAGATATGCTGCGTTCAGGAATCATACATACATCACTGATACGTTCTGCAGCATCAGCAAATAAAAGACAGTTTATCGTAGTTGCAGGTTCCGGATGGATGATATCACTGATTGCAACTTCCATCGTCACCATTATTACTACATCCGTATATTTTATTTTTGGAAAATATATACACAATCAGGGAATGCTATTGTTTGTGAAATGGTACTGGCTGGCAGGATTTGTAACATTACCTTTCAATTACGCAGCATGGTTGATGCAGGCACGTCAGGCATTTGACAAAGTATTATATATACGATTATTAAACCAGCTTTCCTTCATGCTATGCATATTGATAGGACTGGTAGCATCATATAATTCCATTCACTATTTACTGATGAGTTTTATCCTTTCCAGTTTGTTGCCCAGTTTTTTTTCTATCTGGTCAGGATGGTCGTGGATTAAATCTATTCGTTTTGCCGATCGTACTAAAGTTGCCGAGTTATTCAACTTCGGAAAATTCAGTATGGGAACATTAATGGGATCTAATTTATTACGCAGTAGTGATACATTAATTATCGGTTTTATGATGACAGCTAAAGATGTGGCTGCATACAGTATTCCGTTAAAACTTGTAGAGATTCTGGAAATTCCACTGCGCAGTTTTCTTGCTACTGCAATGCCTGCCATGAGTCTGCATAAAGATCCATCACAAAAAAAAGAACTGAGAATTTTATTTAATAAATATGCAGGTATTATCAGCATTGCACTATTACCAATCGTACTGGGCTGCATCATCTTTGCTGATTCATTGGTATTAATTCTTGGTGGTGCCCAATATGCAGAATCAGCAAATATACTTCGCATCCTAGCAGTGTATACTGCATTCCTCCCACTCGATCGTTTCTCCGGAGTTACACTTGATATCGTTGGCAAACCTGCAATGAATTTCGTAAAAGTATTGCTGATGGTTGCTGTGAATGTAACCGGTGATATTATGGCCATTCATTTTGCAGGACATATCTGGGCTGTTGCTGTGGTTTCCATTCTTACTTTCTTAACAGGATTGGTATTCGGAAATTATATATTGAAAAAATATCTACATCATTCCATTAAAGAAACTTTAATGACAGGAATTACTCTTTGCGGAAGTATTGTAAAACCGGTCATCCTAAAAATAAAAGCATTACGTCTTGGTACCACCAATAGCATATAACATACGTAATATATATGGCAGTATCCTGGTAATACTGCTTGCTGTGCTGTTGGGTTTTGCATTTTCAAAAGGTGGTGTGTTATTACCCATCGCACTTTCTGCTTTACCATTCGGAATTGCTTTCGTTGCATTGATCATAGTAAAACCACGGCTGGGAATTTACATTTCACTCATCTTCGGTTTTTTTGCCAATGGAATAATACGTTATGTGGATGGTCCGTTCGGACTATTTATAGATATTATCCTCGTGATGTCAGCGCTTGGATTATTGTTTCGTACACGTGAAGATCCTGATTCTCCCGGAATCAACAACAAATTAACATGGGCTGTATTGATCTGGTTTGCTTATACAGTGATTGAAATATCCAATCCGGAAGCAGTAAGCATGGAAGCATGGTTTTATGCTGTACGTGGTGTTTCACTTTATTTTATATCAACGGTATTACTTACACTGGTATTATTATATAAAGAAAAAGATTGTGATACTTTCATTATGATTTGGTTCTGTTGTTCATTGCTTGGAACACTATGGGGAATGAAACAGTTTTTCATCGGACTTGATGCTGCGGAAAATGCATGGCTGGAAAGCGGTGCTAAAATCACGCATATATTATTTGGCAAATTGCGTATATTTTCTTTTTATTCTGATGCCGGTCAGTTTGGTGCAGCACAGGCACACACAGCAGTAACTGCATTGGTACTTGCATTAGGTCCCGGAAAAAAGAAAAAGAGAATCTTCTTCGTCATCACAGCAGCATTAAGTATTTATGGAATGCTATTATCCGGAACACGTGGAGCATTATTCGTTGTGGTAACAGGATTGGCCGTATACTTTTTGTTAAGTAACAATCTTAAAATAATAATTCCAGGAGCCATTGCAGGTGTACTTGTTTTCTGCATGTTGAAATTCACTTTCATCGGTCAGGGTAATGATCAGATCCGTCGTATGCGTACTGCACTTGATCCCAATGATGCATCGTTACTGGTGCGTTTGGAAAATCAATTGAAGCTGAGTGAATATCTGCAGGATCGTCCGATGGGCGGAGGAATTGGCTCTGCCGGATCATGGGGACAACGTTTCAGTCCCGGAACTTTTTTGGCAGAAACACCACTCGACAGTTGGTACGTAAAAATCTGGGTGGAAAGCGGAATCATTGGTTTGCTTATCTATTTAAGTTTGATTCTATTTATATTGGGTGATCGTTTTATTTTTATTTTCCGATTGAAAGATCCTCCATTACGACAGAAAATGGCTGCACTTTATGCAGGAGTTTTCGGAATTTGCTTTGCCAGTTACGGGAATCAGATTTTTGGTCAGTTGCCTACTGGAAACGTAATGTATATCTCCATTACCTTCCTTTTTTTAGCCGGTAACTTTATCAAAAAAGATTCGTTGAATGTAACTGATGAACCGGCACTCTGATGCACCACTAGTTTCCATTATCAGCATTAACTATAATGCTGCAGATGTTACTTGTGAAATGCTCGATTCATTAAAAAAAATTACTTATCCGAACATTGAAGTAATCATTGTTGATAATGCATCAACAGAAAGTGCAACTGCAATCACTGTAAAGCATAATTGGATTAAATATATAAAGAGTTCAGTGAACTGTGGTTTTGCAGGAGGAAATAATCTCGGTTTTAAAGAAGCAACAGGAAAATATTTTTTGCTGCTTAACAACGATACAGAAGTTAATCCAGGATTTCTGGAACCATTAGTGGAGATGATGGAAAAAGATGCATCAATCGGTGCTGTATCTCCGAAGATTGAATTTCACCATACACCCGGAACATTACAGTTTGCAGGATTTAATCCAATCAATCCATATACTGCAAGAGGAACTGCTATTGGTTCCAATCAAAAAGATGATGGTCGTTTTGATACTGACTCAGCAACCAGTCGCGCACATGGAGCTGCTATGATGATCAGCAGAAAAGTAGTGGAAGAAGTAGGTATGATGGCTGATGTTTTCTTTTTATATTATGAGGAAATGGATTATTGTGAGAGGATAAAAAAATCAGGATATAGTATCTGGTATTGTGCGACATCAAAAATTTATCATAAAGAATCAGTAAGCACAGGAAAAGAAAGTCCCATGAAAATGTACTACCTAACACGTAACCGTATTTTATTTCAGCGGAGAAATGTAAATGGAATTACCTTATTCATCAGCATTCTGTTCATTGTCTTTTTCACCATCCCAAAAAACACAGTGATGCTTGCAATAAAAGGTAAAATCTCTTTACTGAAAGCATTTTACAGTGGCATACTCTGGAATATCACACACTTCAACATCCATAACAATAAATCCTTAACCTGATGCTACTATGATTATGACCCTCATCAACCTGCTACTCATTACAGTATTCATCACCACTTCCTTTACTGTTGTTTACAGTCTTGTTTTTTCAGTCGGAGGTTTATTTGCGAGGAAAAAGAAATTCAAAAATAAAGATATATATAAAAAGATTGCTGTGCTGATGCCTTCCTATAAAGAAGATGCAGTTATTCTTGAAACAGCCAATCATGCATTATTTCAGCAGTATCCAACACACAGATATGATGTAGTTGTAATTGCAGATTCATTGCTCCCTGAAACTATTGAGAAACTAAAGAAACTTCCTTTACAACTGGTACAGGTAAGTTTTGATCAGAGCACTAAAGCAAAGGCACTTAATGCAGCATTTGAAAGTTTAACTCAATCCTATGATATTGCTGTTGTACTGGATGCTGATAATATGATGAAACCGGATTTTCTTTCGCTCATCAATACAGCATTTGTAAATGGTTGTTATGCAATTCAGGGACATCGCATTGCAAAAAATCTGAATACACGATTTGCAATACTGGATGGAATAAGTGAAGAAATAAATAATCACATTTTCCGCAAAGGGCAGCAGGCATTGGGATTTTCCTCCTCTATAATTGGTTCAGGAATGGCATTTTCCTATTTATATCTGAAGCAGGTTATGGCCGAAATAAATGCTGTCGGTGGATTTGATAAAGAACTGGAATTAAAATTAATTGAAGATAATCATCGCATTGTATATCTGGAAAATGCTTATGTGCTGGATGAGAAAGTGCAGAAATCAGAGGTGTTTGCCAATCAGCGTACAAGATGGATCTCCGCACAACTTATATATCTGCGTAAATATTTTCTGAAAGGATCTTTATGTCTGTTGTTTGGAAAAACTGATTATGCAAATAAAGTAGCACACTATGCCATGGTACCGAAAGTGCTGCTTATGGGATTTCTTTTCATCGCATCCCTACTCTCCTGGTTTGCTCCTCCTGAAATGCTGATAGGGTTTTCACAATGGATAACACTGAGTGCATTATATATAATCGCAATGGTGATTGCTATTCCTGTTTCCTATTACAATTTCGAAACAGCCAAAGCTCTTGCATCACTACCATTAAGTTTCTTCATCATGTTTAAAGCTATGTTCAAACTGAAAGGAGCGAACAAAAAATTCATACACACACCGCACACAGCAAATTTTGAAAAAGCAGGACAATAATATTATCAGTTATGAAAAGTAAAAACAAAATCAAGATACTGCAAACCATTCGTCAGGGACAAATTGGCGGTGGTGAATCACATGTACTTGACCTCGTAAGCAACATTAACCGTGATGAATTTGAACCAGTGGTATTATCGTTTACCGATGGACCAATGGTGGAACGATTACGTGATGTCCATATCAACACCTATGTAGTGGAAACATTAAAACCATTTAACCTGGCAACATTTAACAATGTGCAGGCCATCATGCGCTCAGAAAATATTGACATTCTCCATGCTCATGGTACACGCGCGCTGAGCAATACTCTCTTTCCAGCCAAAGCATTAGGACTTCCTATTATATATACTGTTCACGGATGGTCGTTTCACCAGGATCAGAATTTTCCAGTGAAGAAAGTACGTGAATTGTCGGAGAAATTTCTTACAAGCAACGTTGATCTTACCATCAGTGTTTCCAACAGCAACCAGAACGATGACATTTCGAAATTCAATATGCAACGCAGCAAAGTGGTAAACTATGGTGTTGATATGCTGCGATACAATCCGAACAGAATGTTAAAGGATATCAGCAAAGAACTGGGAATTGAAGCTGGTAAAACTACGGTAGGCTTTATTGTGAGGATGACAGCACAGAAAGATCCGTTTACCATGGTGCGTGCTGTTGCCTATGTGAAAAAATTATGCAAAGACATACAATTTATATTTGTTGGTGATGGTG
This sequence comes from Bacteroidota bacterium, assembly GCA_040007375.1. Taxonomy (GTDB): domain Bacteria; phylum Bacteroidota; class Bacteroidia; order AKYH767-A; family OLB10; genus JANOXC01. The sequence goes on from JBDTVD010000010.1 coordinate 11,757, forward strand.
ATCTAAAAGAAGCAACCCTGGAACTTGCACAGGAACTGGATGTAATGGATATGATAAAATTTCATTCCTTCAGACAGGATATACCGGAAGTATTAAAAGCAATTGATATATATTGTTTACCTTCTTTATGGGAAGGATTACCAATTGGAATGCTGGAAGCAATGGCCATGCGAAAAACAATTATTGCAACACCGGTTGACGGAACACGTGAAGCCATTAAGAATGATTTCAATGGGATTTTAGTTCCATGCAGAGATCATGAACAACTTGCACTTTCCATTTTGCGCTTACATTTTAATCCGGAATTGCAGGAGGAGTTAAGTGGTCGTGCATACGATACAGCACGTAAGACTTTCGATTTAAAAACGATGGTTGCCAATAATGAAAATATTTATCGAAGCATGATGCAAAAGAAAATGTCAGCATAAGTTCACACCATTTTATGAAAATCGGTATTGCTGCATTCCATCTTTTCCGTTCCAACAAACATGGGATGGACATTGCTGCATTGGAATTAATAAAAGAACTTTCTTCTTTAAAGTTACCTCATACTTTTTATATATTCAGCATGCATGGTCCGGATGATCATTTGCTCGATCATCTTCCGGGAATAAAGGTGATTCACATGCCTAAAGTTCCTTATCCTGTTGCTGAGCAAGTGGTACTTCCTCTTCTTGCACATTATTATGGTTTGGATTTACTGCATTGCACAACCAATACAGCTCCATTGCTTTGCGCTGTTCCAACTGTTACTACATTGCATGATGTAATCTTTCTCGAATACAAACTGAGCAGGTACCGTTCCATGTATCATAAGATGGCTAACTTGTACAGAAAAATAATTGTTCCGCATGCAGTGAAAAACTCAAAGAGAATAATTACAGTTTCGGGAACAGAAATACATTCCATTTTCCGATATATGCCAAAAGCAGTTTCCAAACTGGATATGATTCCGAATGCTATTGCTGCACATTTTTATCAATGCGAAAAAGAAGATCAACCAGTAAACCTTGTGTTACCGGAACGATATATTTTCTTTCATGGCAATGGTGATCCAAAGAAAAATATGGATGGCGTGTTGAAAGCATTTGCTCATCTAGTTGATACAGGAAAAGCAGATTTCAAATTATTGCTTTCTGAATCTGATGAGAAAGTTCTTTTAAAGACATTGCTCCGACTGAATTTAATGCAGATAAAAGATCATATTGTTGCAGCAGGATATATTCAGAATAATTTACTTCCTGCAGTTTATAGAAAAGCATTGGTGTTTCTCTATCCAGGAATCAGAGAAAGCTTCGGACTTCCCATCATAGAAGCAATGGCTTGCGGAACACCGGTTATAACAAGTAATAAATCAGCCTTACCCGAAACCGCAGGAGATGCGGCGATATATATAAATCCAGATGACCCAATTCAGCTGGCAGAAGCCATTGATTTTTTAGTTCATGATGATGTAACAAGACAAGACCTGATTGCAAAAGGAATTATCAGATCAAAAATGTTCAGCAGATTAAATACTGCACAGGCAACGGTGAATGTTTATGAATCTGTTTTGAAAGGGAGAAGCAAGACACAAGTATCAAGTATCAAGACTGTGTAATTAATTGCTGGGAAAAAATCAAGTTTGTTTTTTAATCATAAAAAATCTTAAACATCATAAGTATCTGTGTTCTTATGATTACCGAAAGAAAATCGAATTTTGTTCTTCTCCTTCATGAACGATGAATACGAAGAATGTAAAACAAGGAATGTCGAAGGTAGATTTTCAATCATAATAAATCATAATTATCATAATGATCTGCGTTCTATTGATCATTTTTAATTTTGAATATTAAATTTCGAATATTGAATGTTGAAGTTATTTTAATTAACTCTAACAGAATAATTTTCTCAGCACCCAGCACCCAGCACCCAGCACTCAGCACTCAGCACTATTTTATTCTTCGTAGCTTTTTTCAAGCGAAGAAGGAAGCACTCTATTTCACAACTAATTACTTACAAATTTTCACCACACACATTCTAAAGAGATAAATTGTCCTCTACATTTTCACCAGCTTCTTTTTTGCCGCATGTCCTGATTTATCTTTTACCTCCACAATATATATTCCTTTGCGTAATTTAGAAATATCCATTTGGAGAGTTGTTTTTAACAGTGTTTGTTGCAACACTTCCTTACCCGTAATATCAAAAACTGTTAAATTGAAATAAGTGTTTGCAGTTGATGATGTAACAGAAACCGTTATGTTGTTTGTTGCAGGGTTAGGTGCTAAATTAAACTGCATGACTTCATCAATTCTTTCATCCATTCCTGTTGCAATACTATCTATATATTTAAAATGCACTACCCAGTAATCTGTACTGCCTTTTCCTGAATCTGTTTTAGTTGCTGATGTTCCGGGTGATGCATCTCCTACAAAAAAAATGGAACTATCAGACATAATGATAAAATTACCACCCGTATCACCTCCTGGACCACCAAATCTTTTATCCCATAATTTATTTCCTACACTGTCAATTTCAAATATCCAGTAATCATTATTTCCATAGCCATGTTCTGAGACTTCACCTGAACTATCACTGCTTGAGTAACCGCCAACTATATATGCACCATTAGGCGCAATGGCAATGCAATTTGCACCATCTCCTGAATTACCTCCATAACGCTTATCCCATTGTTTATTTCCTATGGAATCTAATTTCAGCACCCAGGCATCACTTGATCCTCTGGAAGGTTCACTTACATCACCGCTTTGTGCGGAACTTGTTGTGCCGCATAAAATAAATCCTTCGTCAGTTGTACGAATTACCTTACTACACTTATCCGTAAAATTTCCTCCATAACGTTTATCCCATATCAAATTTCCATTAACATCAAGTTTTGCTAACCAGAAATCCATTCCACCCTGCGATGGTTGTGATATAGTTCCACTCGCCGGACTGTTAACAGTACCAGCCAACATAAATCCTCCATCAGTATTTGGCAACAAATCATAAGTTCGAATAGCTGTTGCTCCATAAACCTCTGTCATGCTTCCGCCATATACTTTATCCCAGATTTTATTTCCTAAACTATCTATTTTTATAACCCAGAAATCTGTTCCACCATAACCCAAAACCGTTTTATCTCCATCAGCCATACTTCCAGCCACACCACAAACTATAAAATCACCTGTTACCATTCTTGTAATTATTGGATCATGATCAATTCCTGTAGTACCAAATGTTTTATCCCATATTTTATTTCCAATGGAATCAACCATCCCTATCCAGTAATCACCTGAATTTGCAGGATTATCCCGATTATTTTCCGATTTCTCACAAGAACTATCAGACATTGACCAACAGGAAAAAATCATCTGACCATTTATCATAGCATTAGTGAGATAAGGAATATAATCATTCATATTGCCCCCAAAATCCTTATTCCATAATATATTAAAAGCAGTATCAATTTCAAGTAACCAAATATCACTAGTCTGATTTATAGATGTAGTACAAAGGCCGTCAGTTTTATCACCATTTACATCTGTTCCGCTTGCTCCGACTAACAACATTCTATCAATGCCCTTTTGTAGTATTTGGGTATTCCCATCTGAACCATTGCCTCCAAAAGTTTTATCGCCATATATAATAAAATGCTGTGCGTATAAATTATTGCAAATACAATAAGTCAAACAGAAAATCATTATTAGAATTTTATATTTCATAGCTTAAGATATTATAAAATGTGCTGCAGAAACCGGGTTACTGCAGCACATGGAGATTAATGTCCTGTAACTATTTTTTTTGAGTTAACAACTTTACCATCTGCTGATATAAATTGAGCAAGGTATAATGATAATGGCAAATGCAAACCATCAGGGTTTTTAATTCTATTCATGAGTTCTGATGCAGTTCCATTGAATGACATTACAAGAGTCCCGCTTAAATCAAATAGTTTTAATAAGTATCCAGTTGCTTCATTATTGGAAGTGGAGTTAATTAAATGAAATGCATCTTCTTTAGAAATTTCATTGTGTACTGATCGGAATCCTGATGCAACAGATGGTTGTGCATCCTTATAAAACAAATCATAAACAGTACTGGAATTAATTTGTATTCCCATAAAACTCAAGAATAATTTATCAGATGAATTACGACCTGATAATTCCAGATAAGTTCGGATATCGTTTGAATACATAGATGAATTCTCCGGAACTTCCCAATAAGTTGTTAAATTAATTGGGATTCCAACATTATCACATTTTAAAATGATTGGATAAATGGCATCCTTGCTAGGTGTACCAAGAACAACATTACCAATATTATCAATAGTCCATCCCACCCAGATACCATCAGTCGGATATTGATCATCATAAGTTACTGTCGGGAACTCATTGTAATTACTACTTAAATCTACAAGCAAAAGAGACACTGATGCATCATTATAACAAGTATATGTTATTCTTGGTGGAGTTCCTGTAACACTATTCCATCCATCAATAAAAAATTCCGTTGTACCGGTCTCTACTGCAACTACAGTCCATTCATCTGCATTACCAGTACTGTTCGGACAGGCAATTCTCGGATAATTAAAATCAATTCCTGAAAGATGAGGAGGTGCGGCTGTAATCAGAAGTGAAGCTGTGGTTAATCCCGCACCGATGTCAACTAAATTATGATCCTGAACTACCAGGAAATTAATTTCTACAAACGTAATATGAGCGATGCCACCAAACATAGCAACATCAGGCATGTGTGCATTATTAAAATACGAAAAAGAAATAGGAGTACCTCCATTATATAAACCCGACATTTTTCCGGAAATTGCATATATCTGACCTCCTCCATCCCATACAATAGTATATTCCGTGTCAGCAGCATCAATACGGAGCGTATTACCAAAAGGACGATTTATAAGAGCAGTAGGTCCGGCGATGGAATAAAAGCCCCATCCACCTGAATTCATCCATTTAAAATGCTCAACAAAATAGGTATCTGTACTATTCCCCACATAATAAGTAACTACAGCAAAAACACCAAGTCCGCCATCGGTTAGTAAACTCACATCTGATACTGCAACGTCACTGGTTCTTGAAAAGGAAGTACTTCCTGTATAGGTGCCGTTTCCTACATTCCATGTAATTCCAGCATTCGTAGATCCATCCTGAAAAGTAGCAACTTCATAAGTAACACTGCTGAAATCCAGAACATCATTACCTGCAAACCGCGAACTGTAACTTACGCCAGCCTGTGTCTCTGCATTAACAGCAGCAGTAAAAGATTGTGCGGAAAGATTAAAACTATTGGTAAAAAACAGCATCATTAAAAGTAAAGATAATAAAGTTTTACTTTTAGAAATACCTGTTACATGGGGGGGGGTAAAATTTTGTTTTTTCATTTTGGTTGGTTTTAAATAATATTAGTCTGGATTGAATAAAGAACAAAATATTAAAAATACTTAAGCGATGTTGGAAATACTTTCATTAAAAATAGCAATAAGAAATTCAACATGGAAAATAAGCGTTTTAAAAGGATGATGGTAAAAGTAATATGTGAATTGTCAAATGTCAATAGGTACTTTCCCTAAATTTTTAAACAAAAATTTGTGTTAATTTTTAATTGACTGCGAACTTATTTAAGTGATTAGGCGACTAAGTGATTAGGTGATGAAATGCATTTTTTTAAAAAAGTAATGTTTCGTGCTGCGTATTTTTTTTTCTTAATGTGAGATAAGAGTAACTTTTACTCCGAAATTAAAGAATATCGAATATTGTTCTTCTCCTTCATGAAAAATGAATACGAAGAATGAAAAGCAAGGAATTTTGAATGTCGAAGGTGGATTTTCAATCATAATAAATCATAATTATCATAATGATCTGCGTTCTATTGACCATTTTTAATATTGAATATTAAATTTTTAATATTGAATGTTGAAGTTATATTAATTAACTTTAACAGAATAATTTTCTCAGCACCCAGCACCCAGCACCCAGCACCCAGCACCCAGCACCCAGCACTAAAATAAATTAAGCTTTACGGATCCAGGCGGTGTTAAATCCACTTGCAAATATCGACGGCAGATAATCTACCATCTTATTGTCGAACTTTGATAATGCTTTTACATGTCGTGTTAACATGCTGTATGGAAATACTTTTTCAATGCTGTTGGAATGACAGAACTTCAACAATTCAAATCCTTCTGTTTCGATGAGAGATGATATTGCTGAACGTGTAAAAAACTGTACGTGTGTTAAATCTTCTGAATGACTTTGTACTGTTGCATTGGCATAACCCATTGCTTTCTTGGAACCATCAATCATCTTTCCCATCCATGTTTTGTTCATTGCCTGTACAGGACGTGTTACCAGCATTTCGCGCGGACCTGTTCCATTAGGCACTGTTGCAATTAATACTCCACCTGGTTTTAAAATGCGCGCAATAATTTTTACCAGTGATGATGGCTGATTCAAATGTTCCAGCACTTCACTGCAGATGATAGCATCATACTGCTCACCAGATGTAACTTCTTCTGCACTCTGCACACAAAAAGTAACATTGTCCGCTTTATTTCTTGATGTTGCATAATTGATTGCTGCATTACTGAAATCAATTCCTTTCACTGTATATCCAAGACTTCCTATTCCTCTTGCAATATTTCCATTCCCACACCCAATATCAAGTATCCGGGCACCAGTCTGACAATAAGTTTGTATCATATCAGCAATAAAATTCAGTCTTTTAATATCTACCACTTCTGTAAATTCTGTATGCTCTGCAATGTTGATTCGTTTATTCATCATATATAATAGTTGTGTTTGTTTTTATTTATTTTAAGTAGTGAAGAGGATGCTTTATTTTTTAATTATTGTTATACTTTTTTGATTTAGTCAATAATTCTGCAATTGCATTTACATTACTTTCCCATGTATGTTGTAAAGCAAATTTGCGTCTGCTTTGCTCCTTCGCTGTATTGTTTTCAGTATATGCCTGTTCAATCAGAGTAATATATTCATCAGGTGTAGATCCCAGGTAAGTATGCTCTTTAAAATAACTCATGAATGGTGTGCTGGTTGCAACAACAGGTTTACCCATTACCAGGTATTCGTCAATTTTACGTGGATAATTTCCAACGGTAATTTCATTAATCAGTTGCGGATTAATAGCAACATCAAATCCCTTTATATATTGAGGTAAAGATTCAGGATTTTTATTTCCCAGGAAATATACATTCGGTAAATGATGAAGGCTGCTGTTTTTAAATGCATCATCTTCCGGACCAACCAGAACAAACTGCCAATGTTTCATCTTTACTGCAACCTCTTCGAGCAATTTTATATCGAGACGAAGCGAAGTAAGAAATCCAACATAACCGGCAACCGGTCCGAGTTTCTTTATATTAATTATTGCTTCTGCTACTGGAAATTCTTCCTGTAGTTCATACAATGAAAAATCACATCCCTGCCCTACCATTTCTGAGTTGGGATTATATTTTTTTGCATAGTCAGCGAGATAACCGGAGTTGGTAGCTACAGCATCTGCCTGTGCAATAAGTTCTTTTTCTAAATTCACTCCATGTTTCTGAAAGTACGGAGTGGTAGTGAGATTGTCCCGGATATAATATATAAAGCCTGCAGGTTTCAAATATTCCTTCAGGTAATAACAACGTATCATCGACTGATCGTTAAACAATATATAATTTTTAAATCCAAGTGCATCAATTACTGAAAGGATACTATCAGCCAGTTTCTTATTATTCCACCTGTTCATCAAATTGAATGCAGGTTTCCATGAAATCCAGTTAATAGATTCAGCAAGTACGGAAGGGTAAAACACGTAAAGATTATTGTTTACCTTCTGTAATCCGCTTTCCTTTCCTTTAATAACAGCTATTCTTTTCTTTACTGCAGGCAATTCTTTATTCTTCAACAAAGTGCTGCGGTCAAGAGGTGGATTTACATACAATACTCTGTTGTTTTTCGAAAGTTCCAAAGCAATATTGCGGCTGTTACTTCCAATGGTAATATCCCACGCCTGTAGTCCGACCACAATAATGTCTGCATGCTTTATCATTATACTTCATACGTACCTGACCATGTGTAGTTGCAGTGTTTTTTATTACATATTCTGAAAAACTTACACTAATCCCGAACTTATTATTCTACCAGCGTATAACAAAGTATAAACAAGTACTGTACATGTCAGTAATCAATTCACTGAAACGTAACCCGAAGATCAAAAGCCTGATGCTTTATCTGCTGATGCCAAATAATCAGGCACGTCCACGTTTATGGGTGTCATTGTTTGTAAATCCTTTCTTTCATAAAAAAGGTAAAGGTTCATTGATACGCAGAAGAACGCGAATGGATGTACTTCCCATCAATCAATTTAATATAGGACAACATACAACCATTGAAGATTTCAGTACTATTAATAATGGTTTAGGTGATGTTATTATTGGCAATCATTCACGCATTGGTTTATCTAATGTTTTAATTGGTCCTGTTAAAATAGGCAACCAGGTAATACTTGCGCAAAATATTGTTGTATCAGGAATGAATCATGGTTATCAGGATGTCGCTATTCCCATTCGTTTACAAAAATGCACTGTATCCCCTATTATTATTGAAGATGAATGCTGGATAGGTGCCAATGCAGTTATTACAGCAGGAGTTACCATTGGTAAACATTCAGTAGTTGCAGCAGGAAGTGTTGTTACACGTAATGTTCGTCCATACAGTATTGTTGCCGGTAATCCCGCAAAAATTATCAAGTCATATAATAAAGCTTCCGGTTTCTGGGAGAAAGCAGAGTCATCAACAGCAGTATCTACATTTAAAATGTCCGTATCATGAACTTTCTTACAATAACATTCTGGCTTTGTCTGTTTACTGTTTTCTATACTTACTTCGGATATGGTGTTGTACTATATATAATACTTCGCATTAAAAGACTGATTGTACCAACGCGTTTATTTGCTAACAAAGATTTTGAACCACATATAACATTTATCGTTCCCTGTTATAATGAAGCAGATATACTGGAAGATAAAATTCTGAATTCATTGAGTCTTGATTATCCTAAGCATAAAATTGAATTTATTTTTATTACAGATGGCAGTGATGATGGCAGTGATGATGTAGTAAAAAATTATGATGCTGTTAAGTTAATGCACCAGCCACAACGTAAAGGAAAATCCGCTGCAGAAAACCGTTCAGTAAGCCAGGCAAAAGGGGAGATTATTATTTTCTCTGATGCAAATACGTTGTTACCTTCAAATGCTGTTCGTCATCTGGTAAAACATTATGCTGATCCGTTGATTGGTGCAGTAAGCGGAGAGAAACGCATTCATCAGTCAGGAAAAGAAAATGCTGCAGGAGCCGGGGAAGGTTTTTACTGGAAATATGAATCAAAATTAAAAAAGTGGGATGCCGAATTATATTCTATCGTTGGTGCTGCCGGCGAATTATTTTCTTTCCGCAGAAATTTATATATAAAGCTGGAAGAAGATACCATACTGGATGACTTCATGCTATCATTACGAATAGCAGCACGTGGTTATAAAGTGCATTATGAACCGGAAGCGATTGCTATGGAAACATCTTCAGCAAACAGTAAAGAAGAATTAAAACGCAAGATCAGAATTTGTGCCGGTGGCTGGCAGGCAATGACAAGGCTACCTTTCTTATTAAATCCAGTTAATGATCCTTTGCTGACGTTTCAATATATATCACATCGCGTTTTAAGATGGTCGGTTGCACCATTATTTATGATTATATTATTTGCTGTGAATGTACCTCTTGCATTTCAAAGCACATTTTACAGTATGATGTTGATTGCACAGTTGGCATTTTATGTGGCAGCAGGTTCGGGTTTGATGTTAGAAAAAAGGCAGATCCGTATGAAACTTTTATTTATTCCCTACTATTTCTGCATGATGAATTATGCAGCAGTTGCAGGTTTCTTTCGCTTTGCAGGTAGCAAACAATCTGCTATATGGGAACGATCAGAACGTAAGGTGGTAACAGGTGGTTTAACTCCTGAAGTGCTTGTAAGAAAATAGGGTTTTTGCTTCCCTCTTTATTATATGCAGATATATATTGCCTGCAGTTCTTCAACACACACACACAAACACATCATGAGACACACAATTACAAGTGTAGCTATAATGCTATGCTGCTTCCTGTCTATCTTCATTACTTCCTGCGTTAAAGAAATTGACGACTTCCAGGAACCTGCTGCTGAGGCACAATCACCAATTACCAATATGGATCAAATGGTGGTACCTGATAATTTTCATTATGAATCAGACAAAAAAGTTAATTTGAACATTCGTATTCTTGACGGAAATGATTCTCCACTCCCGGGTGTAAGAATTAACATCATGGATAAAAGTCCTGATGACGGAGGTATTATATATTACACCGGTGGAACTGATAACAACGGTTATCTAACCGGTGAAGCAAGGCTGCCGGGAAAACTGGATCAGGTTATTATACATACAGGATATCTTGGTGTGATGAATGATGCCGTGATAAATGTAAGTGGTTCCATGTTAAACTGTGTTGTTGGTGGAAGTAATCCACAGGCAGTTGCAGTTGACAATCAACGTATGATGAACAGCACTATTAAAGAGTATGGCAATGCTCTTGGTAAACTTACTGCTGTTCCAACGATGAAAACATTCGGTACATGGAATTCCAATGGTGTTCCTAATTATTTATTTACACCGAATGATGTGGTAACAACAGCACTTACTACACGAATCAATGCAACACTTCCCGACAAAAAAGTTCCTAATCAGAATCCTGGTTTCTTAACTGCTGCTTCTTACCCGAATATTGTTCTTACACAAAGAGCAGATGTATATGTTACTTTCTTTCATGAAGGAAGCACTGCAAAAAATTCACTTGCTTTCTATGCATACAATAAAAATACTCCGCCTGCAAATGTTGCTGCAATACCATCTATAAAAGCAGTATTTCCGAATATGAGTTATTCAGGAAGTGGTGGAGGAATGATAACCGGTCAGCGTGTCAAAATCGGAAACTTTGGTGCTGATACAGTAATTGCATTTGTATTGATGACAGCTTCGTTTAATACACCGAATATCACTAACGGAACCAATCAGTTTTATACTAATGAAAACTTAAATCCGGAAGGAAGTACTACGTTACGCCGTCATAATGTTTGTTTATGGGATGATGCAGATAAAAGAATGATCATCGGTTTTGAAGAAACATTACGTTCTGCTGCAAAATGTGACCAGGATTTTAACGATGCAATAGTGTTGGTTACTACCAGTCCTGCTATGTCAGTTAATACTTCCAACTATGCAAAAATTACAAACACTACTGATTCAGATGGTGATGGTGTAATTGATGCGCTTGATGAATTCCCTACCAATGCTGCAATGGCATACTCAAGTTCCTATCCATCTGCTATTCCAAGTGTGTACGGACATCTAGCATTTGAAGATTTATGGCCTGCACGCGGTGATTATGATCTTAATGATCTTATCGTTGGATATCGTTTCCAGGAATTTAAAAATGCTGCAAATAAAATTGTAAAGATTGACGGAAAGTTTTTTGTGAATGCAGCAGGTGGATCTTATAAACATGGATTCGGATTCCAGTTGCCGGTTTCACCATCAGTAATTACATCTGTTACAGGTTCAGTTATAAAAGAAAATTATATATCGCTTAGTGCAAAAGGATTGGAAAACAAACAAAATAAATCGGTAATCATTGTATTCGACAATTCGCATAAAACAATCGTTCAGCCTGTAGGATATTTTATCAATACACAATCAGGAGCACCATTTATTTCAGGTGATTCAGTAAGTATATCCGTTACGTTCTCTGTTCCGCAAACATCAGCAGCTATTGGTTTACCTCCTTACAATCCGTTTATCATAAGCAATATGCGCAGAGGTTATGAAATTCACTTAGCAGATATGGCACCTACTGATCTTGCTGATCCAGCATTGTTCAACACATTACAGGATAGTACAAACATTGCAACAGGAAGGTATTATAAAAGTGCTAATAATATTCCATGGGCAGTTAATATACCGGGATCTTATGGAATTGTTCTTGAAAAAACAAATATTATAGATGCCTACCTGAAGTTTACTACATGGGCACAATCAGGTGGTACAACTTATTCTGACTGGTATTCAAACGCACCAGGTTATAGAGACACAGACAAGATATTCGGAAGCGGAAAATAATATTTCGCAACAGGGTTTCAAAGGGCATCATTCGTGGTGCCCTTTTTTTTTAGTTAGGAGTGAGTAGTTCGGAGTTCGGAGTAAAGTTGCGAGCGATGAGCTTTGAGTTCGGATTAGAGGGATTAGGGATTAGGGATTAGGGATTAGGGATTAGGGATTAGGGATTAGGGA
>JBDTVD010000011.1:0-23860 GCA_040007375.1 Bacteroidota bacterium
ATAAATTATAAATTCAAAATTACTTGTAGCGATATTTAATTTATAATTTATAATTACTCATTATACACTCCCATTTTGCTGAACTTGTCAATTCTGTTTTTAATTCTTTCTTCAGCAGTTTGTTTTAATAACGGAGCCAGTATTTTTTTGATCTCTGATTTTACTGTTTTAAACATTTGGTCAGGATTACTATGTGCACCACCAACCGGTTCTTTAATGATACCATCAATTAAGTGCTGACCAAGCATATCTTCAGCAGTGAGTTTTAACGCTTCTGCTGCTTTCTCTTTATTATCCCAGTTACGCCATAAAATGGAGGAACATGATTCAGGAGATATTACAGAATACCAGGTGTTCTCCAGCATCAAAACTTTATCACCAATTCCAATTCCTAATGCACCACCTGATGCTCCTTCTCCAATAATGATACAAATGATTGGAACTTTAAGAATTGACATCTCATAAAGATTGCGTGCAATCGCTTCTCCCTGTCCTCTTTCTTCCGCTTCTAAACCAGGATATGCACCGGGAGTATCAATTAATGTTATTACAGGCTTATTAAATTTTTCTGCAAGTTTCATTAATCGCAATGCTTTACGATATCCTTCCGGATTCGGCATTCCGAAATTACGGTATTGTCGCATCTTGGTATTGTTTCCTTTCTGCTGACCAACAAACATTACAGTTTGTCCTTCAATACTTCCGAAACCACCAATCATCGCTTTATCATCTTTCACCTGTCTGTCGCCAAACAGCTCAATAAACTCACCACCTGTCATTGCCTGAATATAATCCAGCGAATAAGGACGATCAGGATGACGCGAAAGCTGAACACGCTGCCAGGCAGAAAGATGACTGTAAAGTTCCTTCCTGGTATTTTCAATTTTATTTTCCAGATCTTTAATTACAATATCTACATTCACTTTACCCTTCTCCGCAATCTTGCGTGCCTGAGTAAGTTGTTCATGTAACTCCTCCAGCGGTTTCTCGAAATCCAGTAAGGTAGTGCTCATATTTTTTTTAGAAAGACGGACAACAAAAGTAAATCAAATTGATAATTCATAGATTCGCTTGTTCGTAATTAAACGCAACTGAAATTATTGAAAAACTACAACTCATTTTCAATAAGTTAAAGGTAAGAAAAACTTCTATGATCCGTTTTCCTAATGCAAAAATTAACCTGGGCCTTCATGTCATCTCAAAAAGGCCCGATGGTTTTCATGAACTGGAAACTGTTTTTTACCCTGTAAAATGGTGTGATGCACTGGAGATTGTGGAAGCAAAAAACAGCGATGATGTTTTCACTCTTGAAATTCAGGGAGCTGACTTTGGTCATGTAAGAGAAAATATTTGTTATAAAGCATATGAGCTTATTGTTACTGATCATACTCTTCCTGCGTTGAATTGTTATCTGCAGAAAGTAATTCCTCATGGAGCAGGTTTAGGTGGTGGCTCTGCTGATGCTGCTTTTACTTTGAAAATGATTGATGAACTTTTTACTCTTAAAATTACGAACGATGATTTGTTGAAGTATGCATCGCAGCTTGGAAGTGATTGTTCATTTTTTATATATAATAAACCGATGATGGCTTCAGGAAGAGGTGAAATTCTGCAACCATGTAATGTTGATATTGAAAAATATTTTTTAGTGATTGTAATGCCTGATGTAAAAGTAAATACCAATGAAGCATATCAATTAATAGCGCCAGCAACTCCTGATATTCCGTTGAGTGCAATCATACAACTTCCCGTAAATGAATGGAAGTATGCACTGGTTAATGATTTTGAAAAACCGGTTTTTGAAAAATATCCTGCAATAAAAGAAATTAAAACACAACTGTATAAATCAGGTGCTGTTTATGCATCAATGAGTGGAAGTGGTTCTGCCGTTTTCGGCCTTTTTGAAAAGCCTGTTGATGTTAAAAATACTTTTTCTGATTGTATTGTATGGTCTGGTAATTAGTATCAAGTATCAAGACTGGATTATTCTTCAACGAAATATTTTACCTTCCATTGGCTAATTGGCTAATTCTCCAAATTGGCTAATTACTTATAAGGCACAATTTTTTAATGATGTCTTTATTCTACAGGAAAAAATACATCTGCTTCCTTTATTATTATAAAATGTAAGCAGTAAGAAAAAGCAATTTCACTGAAATAATAAATTCATAAAACAATGAGAGCAGTCTGGACAGGTTCAATAAGTTTCGGATTAATTAATATTCCGGTAAAATTATATTCAGCAGTGGAAGATAGTTCACTCGATCTTGATATGCTGGACAGTCGTGATCATTCTAATATCAAATTTAAAAGAGTAAATGAAACTACAGGACGTGAAGTGGAGTTTGCAAAAATTGTTAAAGGATATAAAGTGAATGGTGAATATGTAATTCTGGAACCGGAAGATTTTGTTGCAGCAGATGTGGTGAAAACAAAAACAATTGAAATTCTCAGTTTTGCAGAGGAGAAAGAAGTAGACTCTATATATTATGAACAACCGTATTATCTCGAACCTGATAAATCTGCTGCCAAGGCATATGCAATTCTGCGTGATGCATTAGCTGCTTCGGGTAAAGTAGGAGTAACGTCTTTTGTAATGCGGAATAGGGAAGGACTTGCTATTTTAAAACCATACAAAAAAGTTATTGTATTAAACAGAATTCGTTTCGAAGAAGAGATCAGAAGTGTTGAAGATTTAAATGTTCCTTCAGTAACAACAGCACGATCTAAAGAAAAAGAGATGGCAAAAAAACTGATTGATCAACTCACAGAAAAATTTGATATTAAACAATACAAAGACACCTACACGGCAAAACTTCTTAAATTAATTAAAGAGAAATCGAAAGGCAAGAAAACTAAAAAAACTCCAATGAGGGTTGTGCATACTTCCAGTAAAAAGGACGACTTAATGGAGATGTTGAAAGCAAGTCTCAGCGATAAAAAGAAGAAAAAAGCATCTTGAAGGAAATTCTAAATTCTAAATTAAAAATTATAAATGCAGGAATTTGTTATTTGTATTTTGGTGTTATTTTATTTTTTTCAGAATCTGATTCAGGTTGACTCCTTTGCCAATAACAGGTTTCCACAGATCACCTTTTTTCTCTATTCGTTTTAATGTATTTTTTATAGTGAATGCAGCAGGGTTCAGTTTGCTGTTTACTTCTTTCCATTCAAGCGGAGTTGAAACTGTTGCGCCTTTCTTTGGCCTTACAGAATACGGTGCTGCTAATGTTTGTCCACGACTATTCTGCAAAAAATCAAGATAGACTTTCCCTTGACGTTTGGCAGGACTTCTTTCAATACTTGTAATTTCCGGAATGCGAACCCATACTGTATATGCAACTAATTCAGCAAATGATTTTACAACATCGTATTTATATTTTCCTGCAAGTGGTATATATATGTGAAGTCCTGTTGCTCCGGAAGTTTTGCAGTAAGATTCAATTTCCATTTCATCAAAAACCTTTTTCACTTCTATTGCTGTTTTTACCACTGCAGAAAATGCAATCTTCTCCGGATCCAGATCAATCACCATCCAGTCGGGATTTTCCGGCTTGCTTATTTTTGAATTCCACGGATTGATTTCTATACATCCCAGGTTGGCCATATATATTAAAGTTTCCCTGTTATTGCAGATCAGGTAATCAATATTCTTATCGTTGGATTTAGAGTATACTTCTTCCGTGTGCAACCAGGAAGGAATTTTTGCAGAGTCTACATCCTTCTGATAAAAGCCAGGTTGTTCAATTCCATTCGGGAACCTGTTTAATGATTGCGGACGATCTTTTAAATAAGGTAATATATAGGAGGAAGCAGAATCGTAATAATTAGCAAGTTCACCTTTAGTAATTCCTTCTCCCGGAAAATATATTTTATCCTGGTTGGTAAGATATACTGTTGTTTTACCAATTACCAGTTCCCTGTTTTTTGATGAACTTTTTTCAGTTGATATTAATCCGGTTGATTTCTGATTCGCTTTTTCAATTTTAATCATTAGATAAAAAATTAATTAATTGTGCTGATATATATTATTCAATATAATAAAGATTTTTCGGAGGACTTGGAAAGTAATTTCTCCAATCAAGTGCAAGAACTTTTCTTAATAATATTTCCATGCGGTGAAATGCATTTGGTTTTTTTAAATACAGATTTGCACCTTTACTGTACGTGCTGTTTATGTCTTCAGTACGACCTGAAGTTGAAAAAATAATTACCGGAAGTTGATCAAGTGTTTTCTGTTTTCTGATATCCGTTAAGCATTCATGTCCTGTCAGACAAGGCATGTTCAGATCAAGGAACAGGAGATCAGGAAAGATGATTAATTGTGATAATTTTTCCAACAGTTGCGCACCATCTTCCACAGTTTCAACATTTATTAACTTATTAATTTTGAATAATATTTCAGTGAATATACTTCTGTCATCTTCGTCATCATCAGCCAGAAGCACGAATGGAGGATTTGTCATATCTTTTAAATTTATGACTGCAGAATATTGTCTTTTCAAAGCAGTCGGTTATTGTTACTTAAACAAAAAACAAACCGGATCAATAAGTTAAAAGTAATCATTCCCAACAGAATCCATTGGAAGAGAATTCATATTGCATGATTGTCGGACATTAATGAGTATGCTGATTAATTAATAATAAAACAAGCGATAAATTCAAATCTATAGCAGTCATAAATTATCTATTTTCGCGCTGTGGGATTTTAATCCTCAAACAACATATCAATCATATTTCTCGCAATTCAATTCAGTTAAGGAAATGGCAAACGTGGAATTAAAAATGCCTAAAATGGGCGAAAGTGTTCATGAAGCAACTATCATCAGATGGCTTAAAAAGGAAGGTGATACCATAGAAGCGGATGAAACAGTAATGGAAATTGCCACTGATAAAGTTGATTCAGAAGTTCCTTCAACAGCAGCAGGAACATTGTCGAAACTGCTTTTTAAAGATGGAGATGTGGTACAGGTGGGAACAGTTATAGCTGTGATTGATACTGGCGGAGCTGGAACAGTTTCCCAGAATGGACATGCTGCAGCAGCTCCTGTTATGGAAAAGCAGATTCAGGTAGCACAATCTGCACCTGTGATGGCAGCAGCTTCAGTAAATTCTCCAATAAAAAGTGCAAACTCTGATAACAGATTTTATTCTCCTTTAGTAAGAAATATTGCATCAACAGAAGGCATTGGCCAGTCGGAACTGGATGCTATTAATGGTTCTGGTGATGGCGGAAGGGTGACAAAGAAAGATATACTTGCTTATGTAGAATCCCGTAAATCAGGAAAGGCTACTGTTTCTGCTCCGGCAGTTCAGGGTCAACAGGCACCTGCTGTTACTTCAGCACCGGTTAATACACCTGTTATGTCATCTGCACCTGCAACATCTATAAGTGGAGATTTTGAAATAGTGGAAATGGACAGGATGAGGAAGCTTATTGCTGATCATATGGTAATGAGTAAGCATACATCACCTCATGTAACGTCCTTTGTGGAAGCTGATGTTACGTCCATGGTAATGTGGCGTGAAAAAGTGAAACAGTCTTTTGAAAAGAGAGAGAATGAAAAAATTACGTTCACTCCCATATTCATTGAGGCAATTGTAAAAGCGATTAAGGATTTCCCAATGATCAATGTAAGTGTTGATGGTACTAAAATCATTGTAAAAAAGAATATCAATATTGGAATGGCAGCAGCATTACCAACAGGCAATCTGATTGTTCCTGTGATAAAAAATGCTGACAGAATGAATATGGTGGGTCTTACCAAGACAGTTAATGATCTTGCCAGAAGGGCCCGCGCCAATAAACTTTTACCGGATGAGATTCAGGGAGGAACATTTACAGTTACCAATGTAGGTACGTTCGGGAATGTAATGGGAACGCCAATAATTAACCAACCACAGGTAGCCATAATGGCTTTAGGTGCAATAAAGAAAAAACCGGCAGTTATTGAAACTCCTCAGGGTGATACCATTGGAATACGTCATATGATGTTTCTATCCATGAGTTACGATCATCGTGTGGTAGATGGTATGTTAGGAGGAAGTTTCCTTCGTCGTGTTGCTGATTATCTGGAACAATTTGATGTGAACCGTGAGATTTAAGGGAGTAATTTTGCTTATCAGAGCAAATCACTGAAAATGAAATAGTTTAATCTCATTGGATTCATTGATTTTAATTGCTCTCACTGCTTGTCAAATAAAAAATAAAATCTACTTTTGCCCTCCGCTTAAAAGTGGCGGTTCGTTCTTAAAAATATTAAAATAAAAAGCCGGCCCGTTCGTCTAGGGGTTAGGACATCTCCCTTTCACGGAGGAAACAGGGGTTCGATTCCCCTACGGGCTACAAGGAAACAGTTTAAGGTTAAATGTTAATAGTTATTGGTTACCACTGTTTCTTATTATAATTTTAACCAATAACAAATAACAATTAACTCAATAACGAATAATTAAAAGTCATGGCAAACCATAAATCAGCCGAGAAACGCATCCGTAACAGTGAAACAAAAAACGAGCGTAACAAATACCAGGCAAAATCAGCACGTACAGTAATAAAGAAACTGCGTACTACTAAGGATAAGAAAGAAGCCACTGAAATGCTTCCTAAAATCACTTCGATGCTTGATAAGCTGGCAAAGACAAACGTTATTCACAAAAATAAGGCGTCAAATCTGAAATCAGAGCTGGCGATACATGTGAATAAAATGAAATAATTTGGTTTACCACCAATACCATCCTCTGCCATAAGCAGGGGATTTTTTTTGTTAATAGTTGATGTTATCCTCTTGCTTTTTATTCCTGCTTTCTCTTTTTATTTGATGCGTAATGAGCAGAACACTGGTTATCGGATTAATGAGCGGAACGTCGCTTGACGGCATCGACCTTGCCTTTTGTGATTTTAATAAATCAGATACTTCCTGGTCGTTTAATTTACTGAAGGCAGAGACCATTCCCTATTCTCCTATATGGAAGGATCGTCTGCTTAACCTGATTCATACTGATGGTTTAAATTATGTTTCAACACATGTTGCATTAGGCAGGATGTATGGAACTTTAATAAATGAATTTATTGCTAAACACAACCTGAACCCGGAGTTAATTGCAAGTCATGGACACACTATTTTTCATCAGCCGGAAAAAGGTTTTACAGCACAGATTGGTGATGGATCACAAATAGCAGCCCTGACAGGGATTGATACCGTTTGTGATTTCAGGTCGAAGGATCTTGCTTTAGGTGGACAAGGAGCACCTTTAGTTCCGGCAGGTGAACAATTACTTTTTAGGGATTACAGGTTTTGTTTAAATCTTGGAGGAATAGCAAATATTACTTTTAATGATACTGCCTTACCGGTTGCTTTTGATGTATGCATTGCAAACATGGCTCTAAATGAAATTGCAGCAAGATCAGGAAAGGCTTATGATGAAAACGGAAACATTGCATCTGCAGGAAAAATAATTCCTGAATTACTTATTCAACTGAACGAAATTGAATATCATAAAAAACCATTTCCAAAATCTATAGGACGTGAGTGGTATGAAAAAAATATACTTACTCTACTGAATGGTAATATATATAGTGATGCTGATCTGCTTTTAACTTTATGCGAACACATCGGTCAACAGATTGGAAATGCTTTACGATTATTTCCTTTTACACCGAAAGATAAATTGCTTGTAACTGGTGGTGGAGCATTTAATAAAACATTGATCAACTGTATACACAATCATATCCCAATTGAACTGGTCATTCCAAACGATGGAATAATATCTTATAAAGAAGCCATTGTTTTTGCATTTCTTGGCTTGTTGAATATAAGAGGAGAAAACAATGTTCTTGCTCCGGTAACAGGATCTTCAAGAAGTCATACCGGTGGAGCTTTATACAAAGGAAACTAGAATGATTTACGATTTACGAAGTACGATTTACGATTTTTAAATTCAGAATGCAGAATTAATTACTGCTATATAAATTTACTCCGAACTCCGAACTAATCACTCCGAACTCCAAACTATGCGGAAAAAGCAGGCATCTCATGGATCCTGCAATTATATATATTCAATAATGAATCTAGTAATCTTCGTCTTCTTCGTCGAAACCATCAAAAGTTTCTTCAAAGCCTTTGAAGTTTTCGTCAATTGATTCAGGATCTATTTCCTGATCATCTTCATCAACATCAAATCGCTGATTTTTCAGCTCTTTGGATTTAAGCGGTTCCATCTTACGCGAGCGCGCATCAGCACCAGGCTTTTTTGTTTTTGCAGGGGTAGTTGCCTTCTTGGTTTTCATTTTTTAAAAGGTGAATCGGGAATGTATCAGAATATATTTGAGGTGATCATTACGAGGCCTTTGAAAGACAATATTTGTAGTTGTACCTGACAAATGTAAAAAAGTTTCATTTTGATTCTGCAAATGAAAAGGCAGGTTTTTTAAGATTTTTTTTCGCCACTCATTTTTGTTTCCCTATACCATCCATCACCATACCTCAATTCTCTACTTTTGCCGCCTTAGTCAAAATGATACTATGCTGGAGCTCTTAAAGAAATTTGAAGAAAAAAGACCTGAAATTGTTTTTGAATGGAAGGATCAGGAAACGGAGGCTGAAGGCTGGGTAGTAATTAATTCTCTCAGGGGTGGAGCTGCAGGTGGTGGAACTCGTATGCGCAAGGGTCTTGATAAGAGAGAAGTTGAATCTTTGGCTAAAACAATGGAAATTAAATTTACGGTTTCAGGTCCTGCAATTGGTGGAGCTAAATCCGGAATTAATTTCGATCCTTTTGATCCACGTAAGCCACAGGTATTGCGTCGCTGGTATAAAGCTGTTCTGCCTTTGCTGAAGCATTATTATGGAACAGGAGGCGATTTATTTGTTGATGAGATACACGAAGTAATTCCTATCACCCACGATTTTGGTTTGCTTCATCCACAGGAAGGTGTAGTTAATGGTCATTTTAAAGGTGGTGATCGTGACAAACATCAACGCATCACTAATCTTCAGCAAGGTGTTTCAAAGAAAGTAGAGGATGTTAATTTTCTACCTGAAGGAAGTCAGCATTTAAGAGTTGCAGATCTTATCACCGGTTATGGTGTTGCCATGTCAGTAATTCATTATTACGCTATGCATGGAATATCATTGTCTGATAAAAGAGTGCTGGTTCAGGGTTGGGGAAATGTAGGTGCAGCAGCAGGATTTTATCTCACAGCAGCAGGCGCACAGGTAACAGGAATACTGGATAAGGATAGTGGTATTTATCGTAAGGCAGGATTTACAAAAGAAGAAACAAATCGTTTAATTAATACACGCCAGACAGCATTGTTTGAAGGATTTTCAGATGCTGTAATGAAAGCAGAAGAAATCTGGGATCAGCAATTTGATATATTTATTCCTGCTGCATCGTCGAGACTAGTTACACAACAGCAGGTAGAAAAACTGGTGAAGAATGGAGTGGAGATGATAAGCTGCGGAGCGAATGTTCCTTTTGCAGATCAGGAAATATTTTTCGGACCTATTGCACGTTATGCTGATGAACGTATTACATTAATTCCTGATTTTATTTCCAATTGCGGAATGGCAAGAGTGTTTGCTTACTTAATGAGTAATCCTGATGATTTAAGTGATAAAGGAATTTTTAATGATGTGTCAGATGTAATTCACCAGGCATTGAAGAATATATATGCAATAAATAAAAGTAAAACCAACATCACAAAATCAGCATTTGAAATTGCATTGAAACAACTGGTTTAGTATCGAGTATCGAGTATCTAGTACTGGAAAAAAGGAATTCAGCTTAAACCTTGCAAAAAATAAATTGAGTTAAGATGTTTGTTATACGCAGTTATTACTTAGTCTATAAATTTCCTGCCATTAAATATAAAGTTTACAGTTACTTTATTTTTAAAATATTCAAGGATCTTTTTATATGACTCAGATTCTTCTGCTTTACTTCTCATAGGTTCAACAACATTATACATTTCATAATTTTCCTCCTTGTAAAGTTTAACCGATAATTTTTGCTGTCGAGGTTCAAATGAAACATCTGCATGTTCTAATATAATACTAGATTCATTTACAAAGGCAGGATAATCTAAAATCAAGTAATCTCC
The DNA here is from genome assembly GCA_040007375.1 of Bacteroidota bacterium. Classification (GTDB taxonomy): domain Bacteria; phylum Bacteroidota; class Bacteroidia; order AKYH767-A; family OLB10; genus JANOXC01. The sequence goes on from JBDTVD010000011.1 coordinate 10,103, forward strand.
TTTGAACTGTATAACATATATAATTGTGTTGTAGAAATCTTGTGACTGCACAAGGTACAATTGATCAGATTTTGATTTTAACTTATAAATACTTCCAATTGTCCCTAGTATTTTTGAGGATATTGCAAAAGAAAATAATTTACCCTTTTGGCTTTGCCATTGGCAAACTGTATGTACATCCTCATAACCAGTCGGGCCTACAACATTGGAGAAATAGTAAAGACGAATTCTCAAACTATCCTGTGTATAAGCATCTAATCTTAGATTAGGAAATTCTTTTATGTCGAGGTTTATTGACTCATTATATGTCAATAATTTTCGAAGCTTCAATTCCGTACTTGATGCTAACGAGTCAATATCAATTCGAGCTCTTTCATAATCTAAATAAATTAAATCGTCGCCAAACCATCTCAGGTTCTTTATTATTTCATTTTTGAGTCTGTCGAAATCAGGATTTGCTTTGGATGAAAAATTTAGGAGCAAAATTGAAATGATCAGGAATGGTAGTCTTACCCTCATAATTGTATATAACTATATCCAGAAAAAAAATAATTTTTAATTCTTAATTCTTAATTTTTAATTCCGCGCCAAAGCGCGGCATCACCAGCTTCCGCCAGCGCCACCGCCGCCAAAACTTCCACCGCCGAATCCGCCGAAGCCACCACCTCCGCTGCTGCTGCCACCACCAAATCCACCACTGCCTCTGCTGAAGTCACTCCAACGTCCGCTCTGACGGGAACTTGCTGCATTAAGAATTCCCCATGCAACCCAGAAAGGAACATTGTTTAATGATGCATACGATCGTGTTGAGCGGATACGAAAAACAATCACCAGGAAAAAAATAAGTACTCCTATTCCAATTGCAAAAAAAGGAAAAGGCTTTTGATTACTTCTTCCACTTCCTTTGTATTCTCCTTTTGCAAGAAGCATCATTTGAGTGGTACCATTATCAATACCTTCAAAATATTGCTGCTGTTTAAAATAAGGTGTAATGTCGTTTGTGATAATACGTTTACACAAAGCATCAGGCATAATTCCTTCCATGCCATAACCTGTTGCAATAAACATATTCCGTTCTTCTTTACTGATCAGTAACAACACACCATTACTTGTTTTCTGCTGACCGATTCCCCAGTCTTTTGCTAATTGAAATGCATAATCATCTATCGGATAACCATCCAATGTATTAACAGTAATAACTGCAATCTGTATAGAAGTGGAATCATTAAAAGCAACCAATTTATATTCCAGTTGCTGCACTTCATCCTGCTGCAACATTCCGGCAAAATCATTTACCAGGTGTGGAGGTGATGATTGTTTTGGAAAATCAATTCCGTATGATGGAAATGAAAATATATATAAAATCAGGAGCAGCTTTTTCATCGTATCATTACATCATCTGAAAGTTCATTCTTGTCATCGCCTTCCTGGTAAGGGAAATGAGCAGCCAGTACTTTACCTGCTTCCTTCACTGCATCAGTAATACCTGCACTGAATTGATTGTTCTTAAAACGCTGCAGCATCAGATCTTTTACTGAATCCCAGAAATCCTGCCCAACGATTTTATGAATACCGGCATCACCAATCACAGCAAACTTTCGATCCTGAAATGCCACATAAATTAAAACACCATTACGGTTTTTAGTACGATGCATATTCATCTCCGCAAAAACAAATGCAGCACGATCCATCATATCTTTCTTGCTGCTGTCTTCTATATATACACGGATTTCTCCTGATGTCATTTTTTCTGCATCCCTTATGGCAGCTGTTATACTTTCTTTATCTGTATCAGAAAAGAAATCTATTGCTTTCATCAGAAGGAAACTTTTGGAGCTTTATCAGCGCCCTTATCAGATTCAAAATATGCCTTGGAATTGAATCCGTAAACACCTGCAAGAAAATTTTGCGGGAAACGGCGGATATAAATATTGTACTCTTTTGCTATAGTATTAAAATTCTGACGCTCTACTGCAATTCTGTTTTCTGTACCTTCCAGTTGTGCCTGTAACTCGAGGAAGTTCTGATTGGCTTTCAGATTTGGATATTGTTCGGCAACAACCATCAGTCGGCCTAATGCACTGCTTAACTCTCCTTGTGCAGCCTGGAATTTCTGCAATGCTTCAGGAGTAAGATTTTTAGGATCAATCTTTACCTGTGTTGCACTTGCTCTTGCTTCAATAACTTTGGTAAGTGTAGTCTGTTCAAAATCTGCAGCACCTTTTACTGTTGCAACAAGATTTGGAATAAGATCAAGTCTTCTCTGGTAAACATTCTCCACCTGGCTCCATGCACTGGATACCTGCTCATCATATTGCACCATATTATTATAGCTTCCGGCAAATAAACGATATAGCATGAAAAGTGCTATTACTACTACTCCAATGATGATCCATGTCCGTTTCATACGCTGTTTTTTTTAGTGCAGCAAAAGTAACAAAAATGAACAGGCAGATTGTTGATTGTTAATACGTGTTTCAGGAGAACCGATAACTCAGAAAAGAAATCTGTTTGCCTTCTTTAAGGAAGATCTTCTCGTAAGTTGTCTGTATGTCAAGATCAAATCCCTCCGGAGGATTATTATATAAATCAGCAGTGGAAATCTGAATTTCACCTCCGAAACCGGCCAGCATTTCAACAGTATATTCATAAAAAGGAATGTTGTCGGTTTTCAGGTGAAGGAGTCCGTCTTTTTTCAGCAGCTTCTGATACATGTGCAGAAAATTAGGATGTGTAAGTCTGCGTTTTTCTCTCGGTAGTCCCGACTGAGGATCAGGAAATGTAATCCATATTTCACTCAACTCTCCTGTTTCAAAAAACTGGTAGATAAACTCAATAGCAGTTCGTATAAACGCAACATGTGTAAGGTTTTCATCGTGCGATGTTTTTGCTCCTCTCCATAAACGGGCACCTTTAATATCAATTCCTATATAATTTTTTGAAGGATCATTTTTATGGAGACCAATGGTATACTCACCTCTGCCACAACCCAACTCTACAACGATTGGAGCATCTCTCTTAAATACAACGGAATTCCATTTTCCCTGCAATGGAGGAAATTCATGCAGCAGTTCACGAGGGTACTGAAACACTCTGTCAAATGTTTTAAGGTCTTCGAATCGTTGCAGTTTATGTTTTGTCATGGATGTTATTCGGGCTGCGAAAGTAATGCAGCAACAATATATATTTGGCATTATATGAAAGAAAAAAGGAAGAAGGTGCTGATTTGTCCGCTTGACTGGGGACTTGGTCATGCTACGCGATGCATTCCTTTAATTCAGGAGTTGATCAGGCAGGATGCGGAAGTATTTATTGCAGCAACGGGTGAATCAGGTGAGTTATTGAAGAAGGAATTTCCTGCTGTGAAGTATTATTCATTGCCCGGAGTAAAAATTAATTACGGTGCTGATGGATTTTCTTTTTTAAAATCGATGATGCAATTACCTGCTCTGTTATTTTCAGTGAGGAAGGAACATCGTAATGTGGAAGTATTAATAAAGTCTCTTGATATTGATATCATCATTTCCGACAACCGATATGGATTATGGTCGGAGAAATGTTATTCAGTTTTAATAACACATCAACTGCATATTATGTTGCCGGAAAAAATGCGGTTTATGGAGAAGATGGTAAACAGGATATCCGGTTATTATATAAAGAAGTTTAATTGTTGTGCAGTTCCTGATGATGCAGATCATAAAGTTGCAGGTGAACTTTCACGACCTATGATAGATTTTCATCACTTGAAATATATTGGTATTCTTTCCAGATTTAAAAAAACCACCTCATCTCCTCATCACCTCATCACCTCATCACAAAAAAGTTACGAAATACTCGTTGTTCTTTCCGGTCCTGAACCACAACGAACACTTCTTGAAAAATTATTGATCACACAATTATTACCAATGAAAAAGTCTGCTCTTATTGTTCGCGGACTTCCCGGAAATGCAATTCAATTACCCAAAGAATCAACTCTATTTTTTGTAAATCATCAAGCATCGCAAGAACTGAATCATCATCTTCTCAACAGTACATATATAATCTGCCGTTCAGGTTACTCATCATTAATGGATCTTGCAGCAACAGGAAGAAGTGCAGTAATAATTCCAACACCAGGACAAACAGAACAGGAATATCTTGCTGCATTTCATCATAAAAACAAAAACCATTTTGCAATGAAACAGGATGAATTGAACATTGGTTATGCATTGGAGAAAGTAAACCAGTTAAATTCAATCAGTATGGAAACATCAATTTCTGATTGGGTAAAAGAACTGCTTCAGAAAGTTGCTGTATAAATTTTATTTAGTTTAGCCGCGTTATCAGGTTTCCGTTTATCCGGAATTAATAGGGAATCACGTGAGATTCGTGAGTAGTCCCCGCTGCTGTAAGCCCACATGCATATGCAGCCGTTGAAAGTTTAAACCACTATGGCCCCCAAACCATGGGAAGGATTCAACGGCGGGTAAAGCCAGAAGACCTGCCTGATTACAGTAAAAGATGACACCTTCGGAGGAAAGAGGCATGTTAACATCAACGATGCAGGCATGTCACGCAGTTTCATCTTTATATATGTTGTGGATTTTAAAACTATATAACTATGAAAAATTTTTACTTTGTATCGATTGCTTTGTTGACGGTATTTCTTGTTTCCTGTGAGAAAGATAAAGACAACAATAATGATCCCATTCCTGTTTTGCATGGAACGTTCATTATTAATGAAGGTAGTTACGGAAGTGGTAACGGCAGCGTTTCTTTTCTTTCATCAGATGGAAGTTATTTTTCGCAGGATTTATTTTTCTCAGCAAACAACTTACGACTTGGTGATATTGTTCAAAGTATGAAAATATATAATTCAAAAGGGTATATTGTTGTAAATAATTCTCATAAAGTAGAAGTAGTAAGTATGCAGGGTTTTGAATCAATTGGAACGATAACCGGATTTTCTTCACCACGATATTTTCTTCCGCTTAATTCTTCAAAAGCGTATGTTTCCGATTGGAATTCCGGTACTAATAATGAAATTAAGATTGTCAATTTAAATTCACTTTCTATTACAGGATCAATAGCTGTTGGTGCCGGCCCGGAACAGATGGTAATAAGTAATGGTAAAGTTTACGTTGGAAATGGTGGAGGACTTTCAGTTGATAGCACTGTTTCTGTCATAGATCCTGCAACGAATACCGTAATTAAAACCATACAGGTTGGAGTGAATCCTGCAAGTATGTTAATTGATAATGATGGTAAATTACTGGTGCTGTGTTCAGGTTCTACAGGTACTGATTATATCGCGGGAACTGCAGATGATCTTTCAAGTAAATTAATAGTAATTGATCCTGCAACTGACAATATTATTTCCAGTTTTAGTATCGGTCAGTTGGTGCATCCTGTTAAAATGACTTCAAACGGAGCGAAAAATAAAATATATATATTATTTGGAAATGATGGTTACAGTGGAGTTATTGCTGAGCTCAATACATTCTCAGGCACGATAACGAATTTGGGAAGTGAAAGATTTTATGGCCTTGGTATAAATCCGGATAACGGATATATATATGCCGGTCGTGGTGGATTTTCTGCTGACTGCTATATGTTGAGATATACAGAAAATGCACAACTGATTGACAGCATGCTTGTAGGAATTGGCCCGAACAGTTGTGTGTTTAACTGATTTATCTGTTAACTATCAATGCTTGTGAATAAACTTCATTACTCTTATTTCCTGCGCGATCTTTAATATATATTCTGAAACGACCTTGTGCAGGTAATAATTGGCCACTGACGGGGGCCGGAGGAAGTGTGGAAAATACATCTTGATAACGCATTAAATAGGAAATCTCTCCTTCAATAGCTTTATTATTTCCTTCCGGCTGAATGTATCTTAATATTCTGTTTTGTTCATATTGTGCAGAATCCTTTATCGAAATTATATTACATGATGCATCCAGCAGGGTGTCTTTGTGCGGAATAATATGCGGTATGTAAATACCATTCTCATATCTTTCATAATAAAGAAATAAATCATTAACAGGTCTTCCGCATGCATCTGTCTTTTCTTCGTCAATGTGACCAATATCACCATTCTTATCTTTAAAATGTATGATCATTTCAACCTGCAAATCCCTGCCATTAGCATCCTTCTCTAAATAATTAAAACCGACAAATTCTATCGTAGGAGGTTCGGGATCATCGTTGTTTTTTTTACATCCAACGAAGGAAAGCAGCAATACTGCAAGTAAAAGTGTGTACCTGTTTTTCATGATTCTGTTACAAATTTAGGAATTTCATCTGTAGCCGGGGATTTTAATTATGCAGATTCAATAAAATCCTGGAAATTTTACCTGCTGACTATTAATGTATTTTCGTAAAAAAAAGCAGATGGCATATCAGAAAACTATTAACGGGAAAACGCCTCAGTACGGAGAAAATTGTTTTTTAGCAGAGAATGCCACTATTGTGGGAGAGGTAATAATGGGTGATAATTGTTCAGTCTGGTTTAATGCCGTTGTTAGAGGAGATGTTAATTCAATAACAATAGGAAACCAGGTAAATGTTCAGGATGGAGCTATTATTCATTGCACTTATCAGAAAGCTGCAACCGTGATCGGAAATAATGTTTCCATTGGTCACCGTGCAATTGTTCATGGATGCACTTTGGAGGATAATGTTCTGGTAGGTATGGGAGCGATAATAATGGACCATGCAGTGATAGGAAAAAATGCTGTGATTGCTGCCGGAGCTGTTGTACTGGAGAAAACGATTGTGGAACCTGGCTCTGTGTATGCTGGTGTTCCGGCAAAAAAAGTTAAGGATGTTGATGAACATCTTCTTAAAAATTTAAACGAACGCATTGCTGCTAACTACGTTATGTATGCTGACTGGTTCAGAGATTAACAATCATCATCAATTTTTCTCACGATAGATAATTTTCTGTCCTCATAATTTAAGGGATTTCTTCGCGTTAAACCGAAGTAAGCAATTAACAATTCATTGTTCAAACGCTGCTGAACACTTAAACGATTGCCATCAGAGCCGATTCTACCTTTACGCGTTTACATCTAACAGATAAATCATGTCGTTACTACTTCAGATTCAGCAGGCAGCTCCAGCCGTAGCAGATACCATTAACAATGCAGTTCAGGCCGTTTCAGGTGTACCAACAACACCTCAGCCGGAATCACTTTCTGTATTGGAATTTATATTCAAAGGTGGACCCATCATGTATCCCATTGCATTGTTGTCCATCATTGCCATATATATATTCATTGAAAGATTCCTGGTGATTCGTCGTGCATCAAAAATCGACCAGAACTTTATGAATAACATCCGCGATTTCATGCACAGCGGAAATATTGAATCTGCAAAATCACTTTGTAAACATACTGACAGTCCTATTGCACGGCTGATTGAAAAAGGAATTTCAAGAATAGGAAGACCCATCAAAGAGATTGAAGATGCCATTGAAAATACCGGTAAATTAGAAGTACATAAGCTGGAAAAAAATCTCGGTATACTTGGAATCATTGCAGGTATTGCACCCATGTTTGGTTTCGTTGGAACAATCATCGGTGTAATTAAAATTTTTTATAACATTTCACTGGCAGATAATATCAGCATCGGATTAATTGCAGGTGGATTGTATGAAAAGATGATCACTTCTGCCTCTGGCCTCATCATCGGAATATTTGCATACATCGGTTATCATTATCTCGCCATCTTAACAGATAAAGTTATTTTCAAAATTGAAAGTAATGCTGTTGAATTTATTGATCTACTTCAGGAACCAGCAAAATGAACCTACGACGCCGACACAGAGTACAGCCCGAAGTAGCAACGGCATCACTGAATGACATCATGTTTTTCCTGATGTTGTTTTTCCTCATTGCATCAACATTGGTTAATCCGAATGTGATTAAATTGCTGTTGCCTAAAGCATCAAAAAATCAAACAACAATTAATAAGCAACCTCTAACAATATCTGTTACTGCCGATCTGCATTATTTTATCAATAATAGAGAAGTGATGTATGATAATCTGCAGCAGGAGCTTGCAAATTCTATTGTTGGAACTACAGAACCTACTGCAGTTTTAAGAGTTGATAAAGAAGTTACTGTTCAGGAATTGGTAACTTTACTGGACATTGGTAATAAGTTGAAGATAAAAATGATACTCGCTACGGACACTAAAAAATGAGTACCACTGCAACCTCCAATTCTGATCGCTGGAAAGCATTTGCCGGAACATTAATTTTTCACGGATTGATTCTGTTGGTATTTTTTCTTATCGTTTTTCAGAATCCTGATCCTCCGTTATTCAGTGATAACTCTGGTGTGGAAGTGAACTTCGGATTTTCGGAAGATGGTACTGGTGATATACAACCGGAACCGGATAAGGATTTAATAAAAACAACACCTCAGCAACAACAGAAGGAAAAAGAAAGAGTGGAGGAGAAAGATATTTTAACTCAGGACCTGGAAGATGCACCGGAGATTGCAAAGAAAGAAGTGAAGAAGGAAGTAAAGAAAACTCCTGTTGTTGTTACTCCACCAAAAAAAGAAGTGCCGAAACCTCCTGTAGTAAATGCCAATGCTTTATATAAACCAAAGAAAAATGGTGGTGAAGGTGAAACCGGAAAACCAGGTGACCAGGGAATAGAAGAAGGCAGTGTTTACAGCAAGACACATGGTACTCAAAATGGAAGTGGTGATCATGGTGATGGAACAGGATCACATGGAAACGGTGGCCCTGGTGGTAATGGTTATGATTTCAGTCTTGCCGGAAGAAATATGCGTGTTGCACCGAAAATAACTGATCAATCGCAGGAGCAGGGGAAAGTAGTTGTTGATATTACAGTTGATAAAAATGGAAATGTAGTTACTGCAAGTGCTCCGGGAAGAGGATCAACAACTACCAGTTCCAACCTGGTTCGCAAAGCAAAGGATTCAGCCATGAAAACAAAATTTTCTCCAAGTGCTCAGGGCGTAGAAGAACAGCGTGGTACAATTACCTTTGTGTTCATCCTTCGATGAACTATCAGCAGACACTTGATTATTTATACAAAGCCTTACCGATGTTTCATCGTGTGGGAGCTGCTGCTTACAAACCGGATCTTTCCAACACCATAAAAATCTGCAACAGGTTGGGTAATCCGCAGCAATATATAAAGTGCATACATATTGCCGGGACAAATGGCAAGGGTTCAGTAAGTAACATGTTTGCATCTGTATTGCAGGAAGCAGGTTATCGTACGGGATTATATACATCACCACATCTGAAAGATTTCCGGGAGCGCATCCGCATCGATGGAAAAATGATCAGTAAAAAATATATATGCAGCTTTGTAGAAAAGTATCAGCGTGATTTTGAAAAAATACAACCTTCCTTTTTTGAAATGACAGTTGGTTTGGCATTTCAATATTTTCATGAGAAGAAAGTAGATATTGCTGTTATTGAAACAGGATTGGGAGGAAGACTGGATTCAACAAATGTGATCACTCCTTTAATATCTGTTATTACCAATATCGGTTACGACCATATGAATCTCCTTGGAAATACACTTTCAAAAATAGCAAAAGAAAAAGCAGGTATCATTAAGAAAGATATTCCTGTAATATTGGGAGAAGAAAAAAAAGAAACAATTAATATATTCAGAAGTACTGCATCAAAACAACATGCTCCATTATATATAGCATCAAAAAATTATAAAGCAACAGTTTCACCTGATTCTGATAGTAAGAAGAAGGAACTGTTGATTGCTGATATCTATCTTAACAAAAAGCTGCGGTATAAAAAACTGAATATGGATTTAACAGGTCATTATCAGTTGAAGAATTGTTGTACGGTATTGCAATCGATGGAAGTGTTGAAGGAGTTTCTGCCCGTAAGTGAAAAGCATATCAGGAAAGGATTGTCAAATGTTGCGTTGAATACAGGATTTGAAGGAAGATGGCAGATACTTTCCAAAAAGCCACTTACTATTGCTGATACCGGTCATAATATCGATGGAATAAAAGAAGTAGTACTCATGTTGAAAAAACAGAAGTATAAAAAACTGCATTTTGTTTTGGGAATGGTGAATGATAAAGATATCAGCAGCATTCTTAAATTGCTTCCGCAAAACGCGTATTATTATTTTTGTAAAGCAGCAATTCCACGCGGACTGGATACAGATATTCTTTATGAAAAAGCAGTTCAGCATAAATTAAAAGGTGCAGTATTTTCTTCTGTAAATAATGCTTTGAAAGCAGCAAAGGAAAATGCTGGTATTAATGATTTAATATTTATCGGAGGAAGTACATTTACCGTTGCTGAAGTTGTTTGATATGCATAAACTGAAAGTTATTCTTCTTTTATTATTGTTGATGGATATACATCATGCATTCAGCCAGGAGCATGTGAAAGTTTCCGGACGGATTACAGATGCTATTGATAAGAGAATTAATATACCAGGATGTATTGTTGTAAACATGCGCACGCAACAAGGTATTCTTGCCAATGAAGACGGAACATTTACACTTGATATTTTAAAAACGGATACACTTGCATTTCGCACCATTGGTTATCAGTTGCGTTTTATAACAATTAAAGATTCTGTTGCAGGTGAAACTTTTAAACTGGATGTTAAACTCCGGAGGTTATCTTATCAGTTGGAAGAAGTGACCATAATTCCACATCGGTCTCTTGATAGTATTTCAAAAGATATTTCTAAACTGGGTTATGATCCCGGGCAGTTCAGGCTGGAAGGAATTGATGCAATTCAGAGTCCTATAACTGCACTGTATGAAGCATTCAGCAGAAAAGAAAGAAGTAAAAGAGAAGTAGCTTTTATGATGAATGAGGATCAGCGTCGCAAACTGATGAAAGAATTGCTCGTTTATTATGTGAATGCAGGATACCTTCCGATACGCGACAGAGACATGGACAGCTTCATTGATTTTTGTGCAATTTCAGAGGCACAACTGAAAACTTTAACGCAGTATGAAATGGCTGTCTACATCAGGAAAAAGTATGATAATTTTTTAGCATTCCGGCGGTAGTATCTGGCATGTACTTTTAATATTCTTTCTGCCGGCACTCCGGATCAAAGAAATGTTTTATGATTGAGATTTGATTTTAATCGTAATTGTAAATAGATCTTTGATGAAATAATTTATTCTTATAAATTGCATGGATGATGTTGTTCCTATAGTGAACAGATCATTATGATGATAATTCATCATCTTCTGCAATCCATTTATTAGGTTTATGCATCCTGCCTCCATACTTAAAAAAAACTTTCAGAAAGAAAGGATATTAATTATCTCATATATATTTCCTCCATATCCAGGGATTGGTGGACGACGATGGACAAAATTTGCCAAGTATTTTTCCAAAGCAGGGTTGGAAGTGCATGTGATCTGTGCAAAAAATGTATCTGAAGAGCAATCCGTTTGGCTGGATGATATTGTTTATGATGCAAACATTCATGTGCATCAGGTAAATTCTTTCTTTCCCAAAATTTTTACACGCACCCCTGAATATCCAAGCGGTAAAATATGGTACAGGCTATGGCGTTTTTTTTCCTCTTTATTATCAAAAGGTTATATATATGACAGAGCCATTTTTTCTGATAGAAAGTTTGTGGCAGAGACAGAAAGAGTAATTAATAAATTCAGTATTGATAAAGTTATTGTTACCGGAGCTCCATTTCGTTTGGTATATGCAATTACCAAAGCCGCAGGAAACTGGCCGGGCGTTGATATTACTGCTGATTTTCGTGATCCATGGACGTGGGAGCCAGCAGGTGATTATCAGAAATTAAGTAAACACCGGTTTGATTTTGAAAAGCAGATGGAAGCGTACGTGATACAAAATGCTGATCGTATTACAGTGCCATCATTGTCCATGAAAAAACACCTTGATACAACCTATCCTGAATATATATCAAAGGTGATGGTGCTTCCACATGCATGGGATGAAGAAGAGATTACAGGAGATGAAAAGAATTTTAATTCACAAAAGAGATTGATCATGTTTGGAACACTCTATTCAAATATTGACAATGCAATTCGTAAAGTTGCCAGAGAACTGATCCGCGAAGATGGAATTCTTACACTGGATATTTTTTCTGATTCAACTGCTTACCATGATATTTTCAGAGAAGAAGGAGCTGCTCATCTCGTTAATTATTTTCCGATGTTACCAAGCAGGCAATTATACAGAAGAATGAAGCAATATGCAGCAGCACTCATCATCAATAATGAATCTGATAAAGATCATGTATCAACAAAGTTCATTGAACTGGCTGCTTCCGGAACACCGGTAATTTATGTGGCGGCTAATGGTTATGCTGCGGAGTTTGTTAAATATTACCAAACAGGCTGGCATGTAACAGAAGATAATTTAACTGGTCTATTCAGTGAATTGGTTGGAAATAATTTCTGGTTACCAGAAGCAAAACTTGATATAAAAAATTTGTCGTTCAGTATTGTTACGGAAAGATTTTTAAAAGCGGCCTATCAGATAAAGTTGGAAACTGTAGAGCAAAACCAACTTACACCGAATAATTAATATAACATTTCCTTTTAATTTGGCAGCGTGAAAGAAATACGCCAGATTGAAAGAGCATTGTCACTGATTCATCAGTACGGAGGAGAAATTCCATTGGCTATGTTCCTGAGAAATTTTTTTCAGAACCACCGTGAAATGGGTTCCAGGGACAGAAAAAATTGTGCTGATCTTGTTTATGCCTGGTATAGATTGGGTAATGCACTTCTTAATTTAAATGAGAAGGAAAGATTAGGCATTGCAGTTTTTCTCACATCAGCAGAATCAAATGATGTTAAGAATTTTCTTGTTTCTCAATTTTCCCCACTTAAAGTTTTAAATATAAAACTCAATATCTCAGAAAGAATTAAGCTGGTAACAGAAGTTTATCCAGCATTTAAAATTGAAGATCTTTTTCCGTTTGAAGAAAAACTTTCTGCTTCAATTGATAAGGAAAATTACGCATTAAGTATGCTCATGAAACCACTTACCTGGATTCGTGTGATAGATTCAAAGCTGACAGAAATTAAAACAATTTTTGATGATAAAGGAATTTCATTTGTTGATGAAGGAAATCGCCTCGGCATTCCTGGTGGTAGTTCTTTGGAAAATCTGGGATTTAAAAAGGAATGGTATGAAGTACAGGACAGAAGCTCTCAATTATCAGGCGATATATATAAACCACAGGAGGATGAATTATGGTACGACTGCTGTGCAGCTTCCGGCGGAAAGAGTTTGTTGCTGCATTCGATGGAACCAACAGTAAAATTAACAGTGAGTGATAACAGAGAATCTATTCTGAAAAATTTAAGCAACCGTTTTACTGTAAATGGTATAAAAAATTATTCAGTTGTAGTTGCTGATCTTGAAACAGCTTCTCCATCGAAATTGCAGTCAATAAAGTTTGATGGTATTATTGCTGATGTTCCCTGTTCAGGTTCCGGAACCTGGAGTCGTTCTCCGGAGCATCTTACATTTTTTAAAGCCGAAGAAATCAACAGTTATGTGAGCAGGCAAAAAAAAATTATTACTAATATCGCTGATCTTCTTAAACCCGGAAAACCTTTAATTTATTCCACCTGTTCTGTTTTTTATGAAGAGAATGAAGGTGTTGTAGCATATATATGTTCTCAACTTGGATTTACCTGTGAAAAACAACATATTATAGAAGGATACCATCAGAAAGCTGATACTATGTTTGTGTCTCGTCTGGTGAAGATGTAGTTGTGAGTT
>JBDTVD010000012.1:0-23826 GCA_040007375.1 Bacteroidota bacterium
CAATAATTTTTGCACTGTTAGATTCAAAATTACCGATGTGATAATTCAATTGTGCTAGTGCAACTTTCATGTGGCAAAATTAAAGGAATAAAAAATCCCGGCAATTTGATTCCGGGATTTTATTGAAAGGATAAATTTTATCTAGAATAATATTCCAACGTTAAGTCTTACTGCATTGGTAGTAACCTTTACGCTTTTTGTATTATCCTGGTTGCTAGGAGTTGGATCAGAAATTTCATTCTCAGCAATATTAATAAAGCCATTGTGGAATGATACTGACATTACTAGTGAAGTATTACCACTTAATGAATATTCGGCACCTAATGCAATCAGTAAACTTACATTTAAAGGAAAAATATCACTCTTTATATCTATCTCGTCCTCCTCTTCTTTTCCAAAACCGGCTATTGTTGTTTCTTTATCTTCTTTCGCTAATATATTTACCCCAGGTGTAAAACCAAATTGGCCGAAATAGCGCATATAACTGATTTCATTAGTACGCATTTTAATGCTGATCGGAAGATCTATATAATGGAGATTTAGATTTTCATTTATAAGGACAACAGAATTGGCAATAGTAGTTTTTCCACCATAACCTCCCAGGTCAACACCGGAAGCGATAGCATAATTATCAGCGAAATAATACTCTGCCATGAATCCCCATGAAAAAGCTAATTTCGACCCGTCGGCTTCAATACCTTTAGTATCGACTTTAAGCCATGCTAATGTTGGTGAAGCCTTCAATCCAAAATGCCACTTCTGTGCCTGGGAGTTAGAAACGGTAAAAAGTACAAAAACGATGAGTAATAATTTTTTCAGTTTCATGTTTATAAGATTACAGGATGCAATGTTAGCTAAAAACTACTTTGCCTTCGGTGTGTTGTTATGCCTTTTTATAACAATCAGTTCATGTAATAAACGGGCCACCGACTCCGACAATGATACTCAAGACCTTAAAATCAATTTCAGCAGGTTTGAAAAAGACTTGTTCAGCAAAGAAAACGGCACTCCGCAAATACTTCGTAAAAAGCATGGCTCTTTCGCAGATTTGATTTTGAAGAAAGTGATTGGTCTGAGAGGAGAAAATGATTCATTACTGGCATTGGAAATTACACAATACCGGGATGATAAATACATAAGTGAAGTATATCATCAGGCAGAACAGGAGTTTAAAATTACTACAGATATTGAAAATGGATTACAGAATGCTTTCTCGAATTATCATGAACTGTTTCCGGGGAAAATTATCCCGGAAGTGAAAACATTTATAGCACCATTTAATTATAATACCATTGCAACAGATAGTGTTCTTGGAATCGGGCTGGATATGTATCTCGGTTCAGGATATAAATATTATCCTACTGCAGGATTTCCGCTTTTTAAAATACGGAGGCTAAGTAAAGAATATATAGTGAGTGATGCTGTTGCTGCCTGGTTACAGAGTGATTATCCAACAGGTCAGGATGATAATAATCTGTTAAAGAATATTATTCATGATGGAAAAATCTGGTATGCATTAGATCGGTTGTTGCCCGATGAATCAGATACTATTAAGTTTGGATTTAGTAAAGATCAGTGGGAATGGTGTGAGAAAAATGAGTTGAACATCTGGCAGTTTTTTATCCAGAATAAACTTTTATATAATGCCAATACTGGTGAATATATAAAGTTTATTAATGATGGTGCAACTACTTCAGGGTTCCCTAAAGATGCTCCTTCAAAGCTCGGAACTTTTATAGGGTTGAAAATCGTGCAGTCGTTTATGCAGAAAAATTCCGGTGTTACGTTACAACAATTGATGAACAGAAATGATGCAGATAAAATTTTAATTGATTCAGGATACAAACCTGAAAAGTAATATATATTGAATACTTTATAGCCTTAAATTTATTATGACTGAAGAGACAAAAAAATCAGACATTAAAATCACCGTTTCTCTTAATGAAGAAAAACATCCTGTTTCTATACAATGGCAGGCAGATGATTCGGGAACAGAAGGATTGAGAACAAGTAAAGCGATGATGCTTTCACTTTTTGATCATAAAGAAAATACCACTATGCGCATTGATTTATGGACTATGGAAATGATGGTGGAAGAAATGCAGGTTTTTTTTTATGAAACATTGGCAAGCATGGCTGATACGTATGAACGTGCAACAAACGATAAAGATCTTTCTGCTGAAATGCGCAGCTTTGCAAAATCATTCGGGGAAAAAACGAAGATTTTGAAATAGTTTACTGATTGATTCTGCCTTTTGTCAGATTATGTAATCCGGAAAAGAATCAGGGTTTCTCAAACAATGGTATCGCCTTTTCTATATAATCCAGAACTTCTTTTCTTCCGTTTGCAGTTTCTGCTGATGTAATAAATTCAGTTGGTAATTCTTCCCAGTATTCAAGCAGGGCTGTATTAAATGCTTTCAACTGGTTGTTTACTTTGGTTTTATTCAGCTTATCTGTTTTTGTAAAAATAACGGAAACTGCCAGGTTTTTCCCACCCAGTTTATTAATCATTTCCAGATCGCTTTTCTGTGGAGGAACTCTGATATCCACCAGCACAAAAATGGCCATCAGATTTTTTCTGCGTGTGAGGTATTGCATAATCATCTGTTCCCAATCAGCTCTTTTTTCACGACTCACTTTTGCAAATCCATATCCGGGAAGATCAACTAGGTACCAGCTTTTATTAATCAGAAAATGATTGATCGTTTGTGTTTTTCCAGGAGTTGATGATGTTTTAGCAAGACCTTTTATTTTTGTCAGCATGTTCAGCAGCGATGATTTGCCAACATTACTTCTGCCGATAAAAGCAAATTCAGGTAATGTATCTGCCGGAAGTTTTTCTATTGCTGTATTACTGATTAAAAATTCTGCTGATGAAACTTCCATGTTGTTAATTATATATAAACGAGGGTATATGATTAAAATGAAAAATTTATTTACCTGTTTTTATATAGGTATTTACATGACGCTCTTTTTTTGTTTCATAAATATCAGCAATGGAAACCAGGATGGCTGTTTCTTCCACTTCACCAAAATGATCGTTCAATGCTGTTCCGAACATTTTCATAGTGGAGGAAAGATTCATGTAGGAGTTCATCAAGGGTGGTATGTTCTCTCCTGAAGCTCTCATGTTTTTATTGAGAATTTTATGTGCTTCCTTATAATCCAGCCCTTTTATTGATTCCATAAATTCAGAAACATCCTGTGTTACCGGTAATGGGTGGATAGGTCGTACCAGTTCTTGTTTATCAGGAAAAAAATAATGCATGAAAGATAAAAGCATATCACGCGCCATCACATTAAAATGACGGTACATAGTCATCTTGCCGAAATAATATTTTATGTCAGGATTATCAACGATGATAGCGCCTAATCCATCCCATAAATTATCAAGAGTAAAAAGTCCTCTCCTGTTTTCTGCACTGGGCTGATATTTTGGCTGCACAAATGATCTTCCTAATTCAATTGTATAAGGAAGATAGTTCAGCATAAATTCTTCACTGAAACGAAAAAGTTTTGTTGTTGCAAGTAAGGCTTCCCCCTTTTCATTTAAAGAATCACCACAACGGATAAAACGATATCCTCCTGTAATTTCTTCCTCCTCAGGATTCCACACCAGCAATTGTTCGTAAGGCATCAAACCAGTATCATAATCATCAAGATCACAATCAAGTCCTGTCCCACCACCAGCTGCCCGGAAAGTAATCTCACGCAATCGCCCTATTTCACGAACTACATTAGGCGCATTATTCCAGGTAACAATATATATTTCATTCGATCCGTTGTTTGAATTACGGACAAAACGATCTTTTGAAAGTTCGCTTTTCAATACATTAACCGGAATATTATCTATTACAGGTTTCATTACGTTGCTAATATAGTTTTTATAAATGAACAAACAGTCATTGCTGTTAAACAAATTCACTGCTATGGAAAAGCCTTGTAATATATAGTTGAAGTAAAATTCAACAGGAGTATAAAGTTTCTGTTATTCCAGGAAGTGATTCTTCCATACAGGAAAGATTAATCAACGATGCTGTATAAATAAAAATGGATTCTTAGCAGATTAAATATAGTTACTTTGCTGTAACAGTATCACGGAATACTGCATCCGGGTCATCTTTCAGTTTATATATATGCTCTTTCATCAACTGTGCCCATTGAAGATCGGTATGCGACTTATCAAATAAAGTATATGAAATGGGTTTTCCGAAGATGATATTGATAGGATGGCCTTTTTGATTATACATTTCATCAACCAGGTAAAGCATTTCTATGTTTGCTTTGATGCCCATTTTTGTACGAAATCTGGATAAATTGTAAAAGAAATTCGTGTTTTTTCCTTCTATATATACCGGAATAGTATCACGTTTGTATTTTTTTGCTTTGGTGATAAAACTTTTTTTCCACTCCAGGTCTTTAATAACACCACCATCCTGCTTCCTGCTAACCAGGCCTGCAGGGAAAATCATGGTAACAATTTCCGATGCATAAAGTCCGTCAATGACTTCCAGCATTTTGGAAACATTTCTACCATGTTTGTTAACGCCAATAAAGATCTGATCCAGATTCTTAAGCTTTAAAAGAACATCGTTCACCACAAATTTCAGATCCTTTCTTTTCTCACCAATGGCATCAATAACTGCAATCCCATCCAGTCCACCCAAAGGATGATTACTGGCAACAATGCAACCTCCCTGAAGCGGAAGATTTTCAATTCCCGTCACCGTTACGTTGGCGCCAAACTCTTTGATAATTGCATGTGCAAATTCAAAGGAATGCAGATGCCCGTTACGATCAATAAAGCTGTTGATTTCGTCCTGGTGAAGTATTCGTTTCAGGTACCGGAGCATGAAACTGGGCATTAGTTTAAGGAGTTTGGGGTTCTTTTCACCTATAACTCCCTCAATATCAATGAATTTTTTTTGTGTAGCCATGGATTCTATTCGGCCTAAAAGTAAAAATAAAACCATCGTTTCCTCAGCATATTGTTGGTGGGTTGATTTATAGTACAATATTCAGTAGAATTCTAAGTTTTTAACAAAAGTGGTAAAAAGTGGTAAAAAGTGGAATTTTTTGTTTTAGTTTTACGGCCATCCATAAACAGTCCTTAATAACAGCTGTTTATAGTTCAATATAAACATGACCAGCTTCTTAGGAGAATTTGATTGTAAGCTAGATGCCAAAGGAAGAATGATGCTTCCAATGGGTTTGCGCAAACAGGTGCATCCTGATGCTGTGGAAAAATTTGTGGTGAACAGGGGTTTTGAAAGTTGCCTTGCACTTTATCCATTTAATGAATGGCAAAAAATAAGTGCGGAGATCAACCAGCTGAACCAGTTTGTAAAGAAGAACCGTGAATTTGCCCGCTATTTCTACCGTGGTGCAACGGAACTGGAACTGGATGCAACAGGTCGCTTATTACTTCCTAAAAGATTAATGGAATATGCAGGTATTGATAAGGAAGTGATTCTTTCAGCCTGGTCGAATAAAATTGAAATATGGGCGCCTGAAAAATTTGAAGCGTTGCTGAAGGATGAGCCCGATGATTTTTCTGCCCTGGCTGAAGAGGTGATGGGTAAGATTAACAAAGGGGAGAATGGAGCAGTATCATGAACCTGTTCTGTTAAATGAAGCAGTGAGTGCGCTGCAGATAAAACCGCAGGGTATATATATAGATGTTACGTACGGGGGTGGGGGACATTCAAAAGAAATAATTAAACACTTGAAACCGGGAAGATTGATAGCTTTTGATCAGGATGCTGATGCAATAGTGAATAAAGTTGCTGATGATAAGTTAACACTTATCCATGATAACTTCGATTCGCTGGAGCAACACCTGCAGGAATTGAATTGTATTCCTGTTCAGGGAATTCTTGCTGATCTGGGAATTTCTTCTCATCATATTAATAGTGCTGAACGTGGTTTTTCTACGCGTTTTGATGCAGTTCTTGATATGAGAATGAATCAGCAACAGTCATTAACTGCACGTGATGTAGTAAATGAATATAGTGAGAAGAATCTGGTAAATGTGTTTTCAACTTTTGGCGAAATAAGAAATTCGAAATCACTTGCATCAACAATTATTTCGGCAAGAGATGTTAAGGAGATTGTTACTACAGGTGATTTAAAATCAGTAATTAAATCATGTATTCCTTTTAATAAGGAGCATCAGTATCTCGCGCAGGTGTTTCAGGCATTACGTATTGAAGTGAATGGTGAAATGGATGCACTGAAAAATTTACTTGAACAAAGTGTACGTGTACTTGATAAAGACGGACGACTTGTTGTGATCTCTTATCATTCGCTGGAAGACAGAATGGTGAAAAATATGATGCAGACCGGTAATACGAATGGAGAGGTGGTTAAGGATATATATGGAAATACAGTCGGTGCGAAATTCAGGGTGATTTCAAAGAAAGCAATTACACCGGGTGAAGATGAGCTGAAACGGAATCCAAGATCACGAAGTGCAAAAATGAGGGTTGCAGAAAAGTTATGAATAAGGTTAAACATTCAGAAGAAGAAGAAAGGCCGGTTGAGGTAAAGAAACCTAATCGTCAGGCGCGGAAATTCATTCGTGCACTGAATGTTATGGGCCTTATCGACAAAGCTTCTCTGATTCGTTTTATGCCGTTCATTTTCTTTCTTACGTTCCTTGCCGTAATATATATAGCAAACAGTTATGTAGCCGAAAATACAATCCGCAATATCGACAGGATTGAACGTGATCTGAAAGAACTAAGATCAGAATATATAAGTGGAAAGTCGGAGCTGATGGTGAAAAGCAAGCAAACGGAAGTAGCAGCATCTGTAGCGGCAACAGGGATTAAGGAATCAACAACGGCACCAAGAAAAATTATCGATAGAAAAAGTAAGTAAGGAACAGTTTAACGGAATACGATTTAAATGGCCGAAATAAAAAAAGACATAATCTGGAGAGTATACATTGTATACATCGGCTTCCTGCTTTTTGGTCTGGCTATAGTTGCACGTATTGCACAGTTGCAGTTTGCAGAAGGTGCTATGTGGAAAGCAAAAGCTGACAGCCTGACGTTAAGTTATCGCACCATCGAACCATCACGCGGTAATATATATGCCGCCGATGGAAGCCTGCTCGCTACTTCATTACCACGTTATGATGTGCATCTTGATCTGATGGCAGGTGGAATAACAAAAGATATTTTTAATTCCGGAATTGATTCACTTGCATTATGTCTTGCCAATTTGTTTAAGGATCATTCAAGGAGTGACTACAAAAGAATACTTCGTGAAGGCCGTAATGATAAAGAGCGTTATTTTTTATTGAAAAGGAATATCAGTTTTAATGAACAGCATGCTCTCCGCACTTTTCCTGTGTTTCGTTTAGGTCGTAATAAAGGGGGATTGATCATCGATCAGTTAAGCAGAAGAGAGCGCCCTTTTAAAATGCTGGCTGCACGGACTGTTGGTTATAAAATGGATAACAGTGATGTGAAGTCCGTTGGTATTGAAGGTGCATTTGATGAAAGTCTGCGTGGTGTTGCAGGAAAAAGATTGATGCAACGCATTGCAAGCAGTGTATGGAAACCTGTGAACAATGAAAATGAAGTGGAGCCACGTGATGGAAGTGATGTGATTACAACAATTGATCTCAATCTGCAGGATGTTGCTGAACATGCTTTGGAAGAACAGCTGAAAATGCATGATGCTGATATCGGTTGCGCAATTTTAATGGAAGTTGCAACTGGTGAGATAAAAGCAATTGCGAATCTGAAACGTACAGGTGATGATATATATAGTGAGGATTTTAATTATGCCATAGCACAAAGTACAGAGCCAGGTTCTACATTTAAACTGGCTTCTATGATTGCTGCAATGGAAGATGGATATATTGATGTGGATGATACCATTGATACTTATAATGGAATTACGCGTTACTCCGATGTAACACTTGAAGATTCACACAGAATACCTCAATCAAAAGTAACAGTGCGTAAGGCATTTGCTTCATCACTGAATGTTGCAACTTCAAGAATAATTACGAAATATTATTCAAAAAATCCATCAGCATTTATTAATCACCTGAAGAAATTTCATCTCGATGAACCACTGGGAATTCAATTGAATGGTGAAGGAAAACCGAGAATAAAATCTACCACTGATAAAGATTGGTCGCAGGTTTCTCTTCCATTTATTTCTATTGGTTACGAATCAAAATTAACGCCGCTGCAACTTCTTACTTTTTATAATGCCGTTGCTAATGATGGTAAAATGGTGCAGCCTTTATTTGTTAAAGAAATCCGCAACAAAGGAGAAGTGGTAAAGCATTACAACACTAAAGTTATTGCCGATTCTATTTGTTCAAAAGCAACTCTTGCAAAAGCACGCATCTTGTTGGAGGAAGTGGTGAAGACAGGAACTGCATCACATATTAAACATGCACAGTATTCTATCGCTGGTAAAACCGGAACTGCGCAGATTGCACAAGGTGCCGGTGGATATAAAACCGGTAAAGTAAAATATCAGGCTTCTTTCTGCGGATATTTTCCTGCTGACCATCCAAAGTACAGTTGCATTGTTGTTGTGTATGCTCCTGGTAAGGATGTTTATTACGGTGCTTCTATTGCATGTCCGGTTTTTAAGGAAATCGCTGATAAGGTGTATGCATTAAATACTGATATGCATGAAGAGATGAAATCAATTCCTGACTCTTTATATACAGGATTGCCAAAAGCAAAAGCAGGACGTACTCAACCTATGGAGTATGCTTCAGCACAACTGAAGGTTCCTGCTCCTGTTGTTGAAACAGGCTGGATCAATCAACAGAATAAATCATTAGTGGTTAAGGAAAATATTGTTCCCAGTGTGGTTGGAATGGGTTTGCGTGATGCTATTTATTTACTGGAATCACAAGGATTGAATGTTAAACCTGTCGGACGTGGTGCAGTGTTGAAGCAGTCTGTTCCGGCAGGTGCTAAAATTGAAAAAGGAAAACAGATAATTATAGAACTGGGATGAGGCTGCTGAGAGATATATTATATAAAAGCGGACTCATTGAAGTTACAGGCAGCACTGACCTGGAAATTTCTTCCGTTTGTTTTGATTCGCGCAAAGTAGTAACAGGTTCTATGTTTGTTGCAGTAAAAGGAACTTTGTCAGATGGTCATTTATATATAGATAAAACCATTGAAGCAGGAGCCGTTGCTGTTGTGTGTGAAGATTTACCTTCAGAAGTAAAACCCGGTATAGTATATATAAAGGTAAAAGACAGTGCCCTGGCATTGGGATATATTTCTGCCAACTTCTATGACAATCCATCTGAAAAGTTAAGTCTGATTGGTGTAACAGGTACAAATGGTAAAACAACAACTGTAACACTGCTTCATCATCTATATATGCTGGCAGGATTCAATTCAGGAATGCTGTCAACAGTGCATAATAAAATCGGTGATGCAACAGAACCTGCAACGCATACTACACCGGATCCTGTTCAACTGAATTTTCTGTTGAATAAAATGGTGGAGGCAGAATGTAAATACTGTTTTATGGAAGTGAGTTCGCATGCAGTTGTGCAGCATCGTATAACAGGATTGAAATTTTCAGGAGGCATATTTACCAATATCACTCGCGATCATCTTGATTATCATAAAACGTTTGAAGAATATATAAAAGCTAAAAAAGGGTTTTTCGATATGCTTCCTGCAGGATCGTTTGCTTTAATAAATATTGACGACAGAAATGGAAATGTAATGGTGCAGAATACAAAAGCAACTGTTTATTCCTACTCTCTTAAAAGCATGAGTGATTATCGGGCAAAGGTTTTGGAAAGTAATTTTTCGGGATTGTGGATGAATATGGATGGAAACGATATTTTCTGCAAACTCATTGGAAATTTTAATGCATATAATCTTTTGTGTGTTTACTCTGCTTCGCAATGTATGGGTCTTGATAAACTGCAGTCTCTTACTTTCCTGAGTACACTTGAAGCACCCGAAGGAAGATTTGAATATATAATATCAGGAAATAAAATTACAGGAATAGTTGATTACGCACATACACCTGATGCTTTGCAGAATGTACTGAATACTATAAAGGATATACGTACAGGTAATGAACAGGTTATTACTGTTGTGGGATGTGGTGGCGATCGTGATGCAGGGAAACGTCCGCAGATGGCCGCCATTGCTTGTGAGTTAAGTGATAAAGTTATTCTCACTTCTGATAATCCACGCAGTGAGGATCCGCAATTGATTATTGACCAGATGCGAAGTGGTGTTCCAGTTCATCACAGGAGAAAAACTACTGCAATTTCTGACAGGAAAGAAGCTGTTTCTGCTGCAGTGAATATGGCACGTCCCGGCGATATTATTCTGCTTGCCGGTAAAGGTCATGAGAAATACCAGGAGATAAAAGGTGTGAAATATCCTTTTGATGATAAACAGGTTCTTGAAGAATCATTAATGATCCATTAATTATATATATGCTATACTATCTGTTCGAATATCTGGATAAAGCTTATGATATACCTGGTGCCGGTTTGTTCCGCTACCTGTCGTTCCGTGCAGCAATGGCTATCATTACTTCACTGGGCCTTACGCTTTTTCTCGGCAAAAGAATTATTAGTCTCTTGCAACATTTACAGGTTGGTGAAACCATTCGTGATCTTGGTCTTGATGGTCAGAAGCAAAAGCAGGGAACACCTACAATGGGTGGTTTAATTATTATCGCTGCATTGCTCATCCCGACTTTATTATTTACAAAGCTTGATAATGTATATATAGTAATAATGATCCTGAGTACCGTATGGCTTGGACTTATCGGTTTCGTGGATGATTATATAAAGGTTTTTAAGAAAGATAAAGAAGGATTACGTGCAAAATCCAAATTGATCGGACAGGTAGGACTTGGACTTATTGTAGGAGGAATCCTTTATTTCAATCAGTATGTTGTTGTGCGCGAAAAGGTGATGAATAACCAGATTACTGTTCAGCAAAAAACAAATCTGATTGATGATCTGCGTGAATCAGAAGGTGTATTGTTCAGCGGAGAAAATGTTAAATCAACAAAAACAACAATTCCGTTTTTTAAGAATAATGAATTTGATTATGCAGTGCTCGTTGACTGGGCAGGGGATAAGAAATATATATGGCTACCGATAGTTTTTATTTTTATAGTGACGCTGATTATAACTGCTGTTAGTAATGGTGCAAATATTACTGATGGAATTGATGGACTTGCAACAGGCACATCTGCTATCATCGGAACTGTGCTTGCCGTGTTTGCTTATGTTTCGGGTAACACTGTTTTTGCTGATTATTTAAACATCATGTACATCCCGAATGTGGGAGAGCTGATGGTGTTTATGAGTGCATTTGTGGGTGCCTGTGTCGGTTTCCTCTGGTACAATGCATATCCTGCGCAAGTGTTTATGGGAGATACAGGCAGTCTTGCATTGGGTGGAATCATTGCAGCATTTGCAATTGCAGTAAGAAAAGAATTGCTCATTCCAATCATCTGCGGAATTTTCTTAGTGGAGAATTTAAGTGTGGTGATACAGGTAAGTTATTTCAAATACACAAGAAAAAAATATGGCGAAGGACGACGCGTATTCAAAATGTCGCCATTGCATCATCATTACCAGAAGTTAGGTTACAATGAATCAAAAATTGTAACGCGTTTCTGGATTGTAGGTATTATGCTGGGAATATTAAGCGTTGTTACATTGAAATTGCGTTAGGAGATTATATATAAAAGGATGAATCAGAAAAAATTAGTCGTATTGGGAGCTGCCGAAAGTGGAGTTGGTGCTGCCATCCTTGCACAAAAGCAGGGATACGATGTGTTTGTTTCTGATATGAGTATGATTAAAGAAAAGTATAAAAAAGAATTAACAGAAAATAATATCCCATTTGAAGAAGGACAACATACATCTTCTGAAATAGTAACCGCAGAAGAAGTAATTAAAAGTCCTGGTATTCCTGATAAGGCAGAGATCATTAAATCATTGCATAAAAAACATATTCCGGTGATTTCCGAACTGGAGTTTGCAAAGCGTTATACCAATGCAAAGATGATCTGCATCACAGGAACAAATGGTAAAACAACCACTACATTACTTACTCATCATATATTACAAAAGGCAGGATTTAATGTTGGTTTAGGCGGAAATGTAGGAAAGAGTTTTGCCATGCAGGTTGCCACACAGAACTATGATTACTATGTTCTGGAATTAAGCAGCTTTCAGCTTGATGGCATGTTTGATTTCAAAGCGGACATTGCCATTCTTACCAACATCACTCCTGATCACCTGGATCGTTATGAATATCAGTTACAGAATTATATAAGCTCCAAATTTCGCATCACAAGAAATCAGCAGGCTGCTGATCATTTTATTTATTGTGCTGATGATCCCATTACCATGCAGGAAATTGTGAAGCATACATATTCTTCACAACTGCATCCCTTCTCTATATATAAAACAGAAGGAATGACAGCATGGCTCGAAAACGAACAGTTAACCATTGAACTAAATAACCAATTCACTATGTCAATCAAAGATCTGGGCCTGCAGGGCAAACACAATATTTATAACTCGATGGCAGCCGGTATTGCGGCGCGCGCACTGGAAATCCGCAAGGATGTGGTGCGTGAAAGTTTCGCTGATTTCGAAAACATCGAACACCGTCTGGAGTTTGTCAATAGTGTACACGGTATCGATTTTATTAACGACTCTAAAGCAACAAATGTAAATTCTACCTGGTATGCATTGGAAAGTATGCAGAAACCTGTGGTGTGGATTGCAGGTGGAGTTGATAAGGGAAATGATTATGCTATACTGATCGAGCTTGTTAAACAACATGTGAAAGCAATAGTATGTCTTGGAAAAGACAATAAAAAAATCATTGAAGCATTCAAAGATATTGTTCCGGAAATTTTCGAAACAGAATCAGCAGAAGCTGCAGTGCGGGAAGCTTATAAACTTGGAAAGAAAGGTGATGTTGTGTTATTATCTCCATGCTGTGCAAGCTTCGATCTGTTCGAAAATTACGAAGATCGTGGAAGACAATTTAAAGCAGCAGTACGACTTCTTTAATTAATAATGAATAATTAAGAATTAATAATTATATCACTCATTTATAATTTATAATTTCTAATTTATAATTCTTCAAATGAATTGGATTGATACTTACTTCAAAGGCGACCGCACCATCTGGCTGGTGGTGATTTTCCTTTCTATATTCAGTATCCTTGCTGTGTATAGTTCAACAGGAACGCTTGCTTATAAATATCAATCCGGAAATACGGAGTATTATTTATTCAAACATTTTATCATTCTGTTATTTGGTTTCGGACTAATGTATTTTGCACATATTGTGAAATATACTTTCTATGCACGACTATCAAAAATTGCATTGTTCATCACTGTTCCGTTGCTTGCCCTTACACTTGTTTCCGGAACTAATCTGAATGAAGCAAGTCGTTGGTTAACCTTACCGGTTGTTAATCTTTCTTTCCAGACTTCCGATCTTGCAAAGCTTTCATTGATATTGTTTGTAGCAAGAATGCTGTCGAAGAAACAGGATAACATTAAAGATTTTAAAGGTGCATTTCTTCCCATTATGCTTCCGGTAATTTTGGTTTGCGGATTAATATTACCTGCAAACTTCTCTACATCTGCTGTGCTTTTTGCAACATGTATGGTGTTGATGTTTATCGGAAGGATTAATGTTAAATATATATTCTCTTTAATGGGGATTGCAATTGCTGCATTTGGTTTATTCCTTTTAATTGCATGGCTTACCGGTTACGAAGGTCGTATCAAAACATGGCAGGCGAGGATTGAAAATTTCAGTAATGGGGAGTCTGATGGAAATTACCAGGTGGAACAGGCAAAGATTGCTATTGCAACAGGTGGAATTATTGGTAAAGGTCCTGGTAACAGTACACAGCGTAATTTTCTTCCTCACCCTTATTCTGATTTTATTTTTGCAATTATTATTGAAGAGTACGGCTTGCTCGGCGGAATGCTGATTGTGCTTTTATATATAATGTTATTCTTCCGGGCAATAAGGATTGTGCGAAAAACGGAACGTGCTTTTGCTGCACTGGTCACTATTGGTTGTGCATTCAGTCTCGTGTTCCAGGCGATGATTAATATGGCAGTTGCAGTAAATATTTTCCCTGTAACAGGTCAGCCGCTGCCGATGTTAAGCATGGGCGGAACATCAATTTGGTTTACATCACTGGCACTTGGAATTATTTTAAGTGTGAGTGCTGAAATAGAACAGGAAGACAGCGGACGTAAAGAAGTTACAGGAGGGGAATTTGCAGCAGCATAGAGTGATAATAAGTGGTGGAGGAACAGGAGGACATATCTTTCCTGCCATTGCTATTGCACGTGCATTGCAGAAAATAGAACCTGGAATAGAATTATTATTTGTTGGTGCAGAAGGAAGAATGGAAATGGAAAAAGTTCCTGCTGCAGGATTTAAAATTGAAGGATTACAGATCTCCGGAATTCAAAGATCCTTATCCCTGAAAAATTTATCATGGCCGTTTAAATTATTGAAGAGTCTTAATAAAGCATCTTCCATCATTGAAAAATTTAAACCACAAGCTGCTGTTGGAGTTGGTGGTTATGCAAGCGGACCGTTATTATATAAAGCTACGGCGAAGAAAATTCCATCCGTTATACAGGAACAGAATTCCTATCCCGGAATTACAAATAAACTTCTTGCAAAGAGAGTTCAGAAAATATGTGTTGCTTATGATGGAATGAATCGATTTTTTCCGGAAGATAAAATCATAAGAACAGGTAATCCTGTACGTGAAGATATTCTGCATGTGGAAGGAAAGAAAACAGAAGCAGCAGCTTTCTTTGGTCTGGATTCAACTAAAACAACATTATTAATAGTTGGTGGAAGTCAGGGTGCACGTTCAATTAATCTCAGTGTTGTAAACGGACTAAAAAAAATAGCAGATGCAGGAATACAACTCATCTGGCAGACAGGAAAGAATTTTTATCGTGAGGCTAATGATGCTATCAATGCATTAAATAATCCTTCCTTAAAAGCATTTGATTTTATTGGGAGAATGGATCTGGCTTATGCTATGTGTGATCTTGTTATTGCAAGAGGTGGTGCAAGTACGGTTTCTGAATTATGTATCGTAGCACGACCAGCAATCCTGGTTCCATTACCAACTGCAGCAGAAGATCATCAGACTAAAAACTGTTTGGCATTAACAGAAAAAAAAGCAGCAATAATGGTGAAAGATAGTGATGCATCAGCACAACTCATCAACACTGTTTTACAACTTGCCAACGATAAAGATCATCAGCAACAATTAATAAAAAACATTAAACCAATGGCCATTACTGATTCTGCAGAAAGAATTGCAAAGGAAGTGTTGGCGATGATTAATTAATAATGAATAATTAAGGATTAACAATTACATCTTACTAAAACTTAATACTCATCAATCCAATTATAAATTCTAAATTATAAATTCTAAATTAAAGAAATTTTTACTCCGAACTCAAAAGGAATTATAAATTCAAAATTCTAAATTATAAATTAAAATAACTTTTACTCCGAACTCCGAACTAATCACTCCGAACTCAAAAGGAATTATAAATTCAAAATTATAAATTATAAATTCAAAATTAAAGAGAGGATTTTAAACTTCTAAATAATTCTAATCCGAACTAAACACTACAAACTAACACTCCGAACTCCGAACTCAAAACTCCGAACTCAAAATGGATCTGCAGAAAATTAAAAATGTTTACTTACTTGGAATTGGCGGTATCGGCATGAGTGCCCTTGCACGCTATTTTCATGCTGCAGGTAAAGTTGTAAGTGGATATGATAAAACACCAACTTCGCTTACAAATGAATTAGTAGCAGAAGGAATTCCGGTTTCTTTTATTGATAGTATTGATCAGTTGCCAGGAAAACTTCAGTCAGGAAATGCTGATGAATTTCTGATTATATATACACCAGCTATTCCTAAAGATCATAAGCAATATAATTTCTTCCTCAGCAATGCTGTTGAAATGTATAAGCGTTCAGTAGTGCTGGGCTGGATCACCAAACAGGCGTTTACAATTGCTGTTGCAGGAACTCATGGTAAAACCACAACTTCATGTATCATCACTCATCTTTTAAAAAGTGCAGGAGTGAATTGCACAGCATTTTTAGGTGGAATAAGTGCTAATTATAATACGAATTTAATTCTTGGAGATGTAAATGCTCCGGATGCTGTTGTTGTTGTGGAGGCTGATGAATTTGATCGTTCCTTCCTCACTTTACATCCTGATATTGCTGTTATCACTTCCATGGATGCAGATCATCTGGATATATATGGTGATAAATCACACCTGGAAGATTCCTTCCGTTTGTTTGCGCAACAGGTGAAAGTTGGGGGTCATTTATTTTTTAAAGCAGGTTTGCCTTTAAATATAGAAATGCCTAATCAGCATTCATATTCTATTACTTCAACTGCTGCATTTTCAGCTACGGAAATCACTATAAAAAATCATCAATATATATTCAATATAAATACTCCGTCCGCTGTTTATTCTGGCTGGACATCAGGAATGCCTGGTCGCCATAATGTGGAGAATGCAGTTGTTGCAGTTGCTGTGGCATTGGAGTTGGGAATTACACCGGAGAAAATACGTGAAGGCTTAGAGAGTTTTGCAGGTGTGAAACGTCGTTTTGAATACCAGGTTCAGTCAGAAAAATGTACTTACATTGATGACTATGCTCATCATCCGGAAGAACTGCGTGCTGCTATTTCATCAGTGAAGGAATTGTATTCTGATAAAAAAATTACAGGTGTATTTCAACCACATCTTTTTTCACGCACAAGAGATTTTGTGGATGGATTTGCAGAAAGCCTTTCATTGCTCGATAGTCTGTTATTGCTTGATATATATCCTGCACGTGAGTTGCCGATGGCAGGTGTAACATCACAAATCATCTTTGATAAAGTTACTATTCAGGATAAAGAACAGTGCACAAAGGAAGAGTTACTCTCTATCCTCGGAAAAAGAAAACCGGAAGTGTTATTGACATTAGGTGCCGGTGATATAGACCAATTGGTTCAACCTATAAAAAAACTGTTATCATGAAATTGAAACAGATTAACTGGAAACGTGTTGCTATCACCTCTGCATGGTGTGTATTTAGTATTGGAATGTTTGCATTGCTTGGCTTTGTGAATCATAATCAGCAAGCCATGTTGTGTACCGGTGTAAATGTAAAGATTGATGATAAAGTACAACACGATTTTATTGATGTGCCTGAAGTGCTCTCTCTAATAAACAGCAACAGTAAAATCATTGGCAAACCGGTTGGTTCTATCAACATCGCATTGTTGGAAAAAAAGCTGATGAGTAATCCTTACGTTGATAAGGCAGAAGTATATTCATCGGTTGACGGAAAACTACAGGTGAACGTAACACAACGCGATCCATTAGTGCGTATAGTGAATATGAGTGATGAACATTATTATATAGACAGAAACAGAATGCTTATGCCTGTTTCTGAACGATATACAACACCTGTAATTGTAGCAAGCGGATATATTTATAATACATTTTCGATGATGAAATTGCCGGAGTTTGTTGTTGATACAACACATGGAGACAGTGCCCTTTTTCGAGAGAAACCGGTGCTGGAACAGGTGTATGAGGTAGCGCAGTTTCTTGATAAGGATACATTTTGGAATGCACAGACAGAACAGATCTATGTAAATGAATTAAATGAACTGGAACTGATACCACGTATCGGCAACCAGAGAATACTGATTGGAAACTCTGATGGACTGGAAGAAAAATTCCACCGTCTTTATATATTTTATACAAAAGGTCTGAAGAGTACAGGCTGGAATAATTATTCAGTAATCAACCTCAAATACCAGAACCAGGTAGTTTGCACAAAAATTAAGAACTGATGGAGCATTCAGAGATCATCGTAGGATTAGATATTGGTACCACTAAAATTGCTGCTATTGTAGGACGCCGGAATGAATTCGGTAAAGTAGAAGTGATGGGCATGGGAAGAAGTGAATCGCTGGGTGTGATGCGCGGCATGGTTGCTAATATTGAAAAAACAGTTGCCTCCATCAAAGAAGCTATTGCAGAAGCAGAAGCAAAATCAGGAGTAGAAATAACTGATGTGCATGTAGGTATTGCAGGACAGCATATAAAAAGTATGCAGCATCGTGGTATGATTACCCGAAGCAGCACCAATGATGAAATCAGTCAGCGTGACATTGATGCTATCATCGATGATATGTATAAACTGGCAATGCCGCCGGGCGAAGAAATCATTCATGTTATCCCGCAGGAATTTATATTGGATAATGAACAGGGAATAAAAGATCCGATTGGTATGTCAGGTATTCGTCTCGAAGCAAACTGTCATATCATCACCGGTTTAATTACTGCAGCAAATAATATTCAGAAGTGTGTTATTAAAGCAGGATTAAAAACTGTTGATCTCATTCTTGAACCACTTGCATCAGCAGAAGCTGTATTAACATCAGAAGAAAAAGAAGCAGGTGTGGTATTGGTTGATATTGGTGGTGGAACAACTGACATTGCAATTTTCCAGGACAGTATCATTCGTCATACTGCAGTAATTCCATTTGGTGGAAATGTGATTACAGATGATATTAAAGAAGGATGTTCTATCATACGTAACCAGGCTGAATTACTGAAAGTGAAATTCGGTTCTGCATTGGCAAAACAGATGAAAGATAATGAAATAGTTTCTATTCCCGGATTACGCGGACGTGAGCCAAAAGAAATTTCTGTGAAAAATCTTGCGGCAATCATTCAGGCACGCATGGAAGAAATTATTGAGAATGTTTATTATGAAATAAAAAGTTCCGGTTATGAAAAGAAACTCATTGCAGGAATTGTAATAACAGGTGGTGGATCGCAGTTAAAACATATTTCACAGTTGGTGGAATATGTTACCGGAATGGATACTCGTATCGGTTATCCGAATGAACATCTAGGTAAAGGAATGGATGAAGTGAAAAGTCCGATGTATGCAACAGGTGTTGGTTTGGTTATTAAAGGACTGAATGATGCAGAGAAGAACAGATCGAAAACAAAGACACCTGAATTAGCAGAGAAACCAAAGCATAAAGGCAAATGGTTTGAAACATTCTTTACTAAAGGACGTGATTTCTTTGGTGATGAAGGTGAAGACAGATCGATGTAAAGGAATTATAAATTCTGAATTATAAATTATAAATTTTTTGATAACGAAAACAATTTTCAATTAACCAATAACGATTAACATTAACATTTAACATACAAACAAAGCATAATAACTCATATCATGATACAATTCGAAGTAACAAAAGACCAGTCATCTATCATTAAAGTGATTGGCGTTGGTGGTGGTGGAAGCAATGCAGTAAACCATATGTACCGCCAGGGAATTAAAGGCGTTGAATTTTTAGTGTGCAACACCGATTCACAGGCACTGGATATAAGTCCTGTTCCACGTAAAATACAACTGGGACCAAGCCTTACAGAAGGTCGTGGTGCAGGTTCATTACCGGAAGTTGGTAAACAGGCTGCTATCGAAAATATTGACGATCTGCGCAGCACATTAGAAAATACCAAGATGGTTTTCATCACTGCAGGAATGGGTGGTGGAACAGGAACCGGTGCAGCTCCGATCATTGCAGGTGTTGCAAAAGAAATGGGAATACTTACTGTAGGTATTGTTACCATTCCGTTTTCATTTGAAGGTCGTAAACGTAAAGTGCATGCAGATAATGGTATTGAAGAAATGAAGAAGAATGTGGATGCACTTCTTATTATCAGCAATGATAAACTGCGTGAGATCTATGGTAATCTGAATTTATCACAGGCATTTGGTCATGCTGATGATGTACTTGCTGTTGCAGCAAAAAGCATTGCAGAAATTATTACTGTTACTATGCAGGTGAATGTTGACTTTGCAGATATTCAAACAGTAATGCGCGACAGTGGTGTTGCCATCATGGGTTCTGCATTGGCTGAAGGTGAAAACAGAGCATTGATTGCTGCTGAACAGGCAATTGATTCTCCACTGTTAAACGACAATCACATTGAAGGTGCACGATATATATTATTGAACATTGCTTCCGGTTCAAAAGAAGCTACTATGGATGAAGTAGGGGAGATCAATGATTATGTGCAGGAGCAGGCTGGTCAGACGGCTGATATTATTATGGGAATTGGAACGGATGCTTCACTTGGAGAAAAAATTTCTGTTACTATTATAGCAACAGGATTTAAAACCAATAATCAGATTGCAACTGATTTGAAAAAACCAGAACGCGTTGTACATGTATTAACTCCTGAAACACCGGTTGCATCTTCTAATGAAGAAATAAAAACAGCACCTGTTGCAGAAGTTAAAAATGAAATGGTAACAGTAGAAGTTCACAATCCTTTAGAGCCTGTATTGATTGTTAAAGAAGAAGTTATTGTAGAGAAAGAATTTATTGTTGCAGAAGAACAAAAGGAAGTATTTAATATAGCAGAGGAGCAGAAAATAGTTCATCAGCTGGACGAACAGAAATCAGTGGAACTTGATCTTCCTTTAGAATTAGATCCTCCTGCAACATCACCAGGATATACTACACAGGGAAATGTAATTGTTGAAGAACCGGTACATGCTCAGCAACCTGCACCAGCTCCACAGAAAGAAGAACAGCTTTCACAGGAAGAAGAAATGTTCCGTCGTTCACGCGAGCGTATTATGAAGCTGAAAGAACTAAGCTACCGCATGAACACTCCGAATGGAATTGCTGATCTTGAAAAAGAACCTGCATACAAAAGAAGAAATGTAGTTTTGAATAACGTTCCATCATCTGCAGAAAGTAATGTGTCACGTTACACACTTTCAACGGATGAGAATAATGAGAAACGTACAGAGTTGAGAAGTAATAATCCATTTTTACACGACAGAGTGGATTAAAAATAATTTCAGCATGTTGCTGATCTGAACAATCAATTTACCCTTAAGCCCCGGAATATTCCGGGGCTTTTTTAATTGTTGGATGCGGGTTGAAATAATTCTATTTGTTTATTGATGAAAAAAATTAAACCGGAATATAAATTAAGAAAAGAGTTGACGTAGCAAAATTCTATGATTGGTTTTTAGAATATAAATTAAGCCGGAAAGATGTTAATCGTGCAATGTC
The DNA here is from genome assembly GCA_040007375.1 of Bacteroidota bacterium. Taxonomy (GTDB): domain Bacteria; phylum Bacteroidota; class Bacteroidia; order AKYH767-A; family OLB10; genus JANOXC01. The sequence goes on from JBDTVD010000012.1 coordinate 21,208, forward strand.
CATCGAACATTATTTTCAGAATGAAAGGTTAACCTGTATTGGAATTAAGGAATTTTTGAAAGGATTGCCATTTACAAAGCGAATAAATAATTCATTGGTAACGAATGACAATATGTAGTAGTATGTTTTAAATAAAATGCCAATTCTCATCTCCAAACGGTAAATTAAATGTAACAGCTGGCAATCCTAAGTGACAAAATGCAAATGGTATTTAACTAATTCAGTTGATTCTTTAACCAACCGGAATCTGTAATGATTTTAACTTTGATTTCTTCCATTGCTACTTTAAATGCCTCAATAGCAGATTTTCTTTTTGCATCACCTCCATACGACCAATACAAACCAATATAAGTGTTGGCATTTCCTGTGGCAGAATATGATTTAATCGTGTTGTTTTTAAAATCTTTTATGGAGAGGTTGATCTCAATATCGGTCATTACATTTCCGTAAGGCATTCCAAGGAAGTTAGGGATAGAAGCAGTGAGTAATGAAAGAATATTAAAGAATGGATCTCTGGTTTCTGCAAAATAATTTATTTCCAGCAATGCTATTCCTTTCTGTGCTGAATCAATTTCCCCTGGAGAACTTTTCATTTCATTAGCAAATAATTTAAGGAGATCACCAATTCTTTCGAGGTGTAATACGTTTCTGTTGAATAAAATTGCGGGGAAACATAACGGTTTTTTAAACGAACAGGTAATATATCACCATCAAGAGGCTTATTCTCATAAGTTATTTTGCGGATCATGTTTTCCAGGTCAGCCAAAGGTTGAAGATTAATAAATAAGCTGTCATTGTTAACGTGGTAATCCGTCGGCAATATTGTTCTGCAACAGGTAAACAGTGAAATGATACTAATGACGGCAATCCAACAATGTTTCATACTAGGATGTTTCAACAAATATAGATTATAGCGTTCTTACACCAGATTATGAATTCTCAATCCAAATTACTTTCTTTGTTTCTCTAACCTTATAAAGAATAATAATATGAGTCTCGAACAAAACATTATGACTGACCTGAAAGCCGCCATGCTTGCTAAAAATGAAGCAGCTTTACGTGGCTTACGGGCGATTAAATCAGCAATTCTACTTGCTAAAACCGGTGGTGGAAGCGGAGAGATTTCTGCAGAAGATGAAATTAAATTATTGCAGAAGCTGGTGAAGCAGCGAAAGGAATCGGTGGATATATATAATCAGCAGAATCGTGCAGACCTGGCGAAGGGTGAGCTGGATGAAATTGCTGTTATTGAAAAGTTTTTACCACAGATGATGAGCGAAGATGAAATTAAAGCTGTCGTTCAGAGTATCATCACTTCAACAGGTGCAACATCTGCAGCAGATCTCGGTAAAGTGATGGGAGCGGCAACTAAACAACTTGCAGGAAAAGCCGATAATAAAATTGTTGCTTCAATGGTTAAGCAACTGCTGGGATAATTCTTCTTTCTTTTTTTTATGTCCTGGCACCGGTTTACCGAACAGCTCCGGGAGTACTTTACCTTTACGCGAAAAGAACGTAATGGTATTGTAGTACTTCTCATCCTGCTTATTGCTATGCAGGGAATGATTGTAATTACGCATTTTTATAAACCTCAGCGCAAGGAAGCAGACATCACTGCATTCCGCAATGAGGTACTGGTTTTTGAACAGGCCATGTTGCTGGAAGATTCTTCATCAAAACATATATATATAAAGAAGCCTGAAGAAATTAAGAATATTACGTTGTTTGAATTTGATCCGAATATTATTGATGAGCAGCAATGGAAATCATTAGGGTTAGGAGAGAGAACTATTCATTCCATCAGGAATTATATTTCTAAAGGCGGACATTTTTATAAGAAGGAAGATTTTAAGAAGATATATAATCTTGATGAAAAAGATTATTTACGACTAGAACCTTATATTTCCATCACCGGTAATAAACCAGATCAAAAGAATAAAACCGATGAAATAAAGAAGCCAAAAGAATTAGTGATGGTTGAAATAAACAGTGCAACTCTTGATGAACTGATGAAATTACCCATGGTTGGTGAAAAGCGTGCAGAACAGATTATGAAATACCGGAACAGACTGGGAGGATTTGTAACTAAGGAACAACTATCAGAAGTTTTTTCTATTCCTGATTCTATTTATCAAATCATAGCGCCGCACATTGCATTGAATATATCATTGGTTCAACAGATAAAAATAAACAGTATTACCAGCGATTCATTGTATCATCCATATCTGAAGAAAAATCTTTTAAAATTAATTATCAGCTATAGAAATCAACATGGTGCGTATACCACTAAATTGGATTTAAAGAAATTACCATTAATGACAGATTCTGTTTACAGAAAACTGGAACCTTACATGGGCCTGGAATAAGTTTAAGAAAAGAATTAATATCCGGGATAATTTAAGATGTTAAAAATTAAATCAATAATAAAAAAATTTACCAAAGACAACCATTGATAATGATTCAAATATTTTTTTCAAAAAAGTTGTTTTGCTGGTGCAGGAGATTTCAGGTTCATCCAGAAAATATGAATGGGCTCATCATAATCTCCTGTTCCGTTATTATTCTCATCATTTTTTGAATCATACTCTGAACGGATATGTTGCTGAATTTTACTGCAAC
>JBDTVD010000013.1:0-23779 GCA_040007375.1 Bacteroidota bacterium
ATGAAGTATTTCTGCCAGAGATTTAATACCCATTGTTTCTACTTGCGGACGAAGTATATGAATTTGTTTTTTTACTTCTGAAAAATTTTCTTCCTTCATCAGTGCTTCAATCTTTTCAAAACTTTTTTGTGATTCATTTATGAAACGGGTAATCAGTTTTTTCATCTGTGTTTTATCACCACCGGAAATTTCTTCCAGCAGTGTAAAATCAAATAACTCACCATTTGCTGACCGCACTATACCTGTTCCGTTTTTTGGTGAAGTCTGTTTCTTTAATTGTGATGCGATTTTAATAAGCAGATCAGCAGGCTTGAAAGGTTTGGCAACATAGGCATTCATTCCGGCATCAAATCCCGCATTTATTTCTTCACGGGTAGCTGAAGCAGTAAGTGCAATGATGGGAATATTCTTTTTGTCAGCATCAAAATCATTTCTGATGGCTTTTGTTGCTTCATAACCATCCATTCCCGGCATTTGTACATCCATCAGAATTACATCATATATATTCTTCTTCAGTAATTCCAGCACCTGCATTCCGTCTTCCGCAATATCAATCTTTAAATCATCAACCATTCTGTGTAACGATAGCACGGCAACTTCCTGGTTGTATTCATTATCTTCAGCAAGTAAAATCCTGATTCCTTTTAATGTATCAAAATTTTCTGCTTCCGGTTTATAATTTACACTTTCAAATTCCGCATCATCAGCAAGTCCATAAGATACATCAAACGTAAAGACAGATCCTCCTTCAGGATTGCTTTCTACAATTATTTTACTGTTGTGCAATTGTATTATCTGTTGTGAGATACTTAATCCTAATCCTGTTCCACCATACTTGCGTGATGTTCCTTCACTGGCCTGTTTGAAAGAATCAAATATGGCAGCACGTTTTTCTTCCGGAATACCTATTCCTGTATCAATGATGATAAATCTCAAATTACATTTTCCATCTGAATTAGTTGATGCAAGATTTTCTACGTGGATATTAACAGATCCTTTATCGGTAAACTTAATTGCATTACCTGTTAAATTTAATAACACCTGTGAAAGACGTGTTGGATCACCTTTCAGATAAGGATTAATTGTTTCACTTTTTTTGATGTTAAAATGCAATCCCTTTTCTTCTGCTTTAAAACGAAGCGTATCATAAACAGTATTTAATACATCATCCAAACGGAAAGGAATTTTCTCTAACTCCATTTTTCCAGCTTCCAGTTTTGAAAGATCTAGTACATCATTAATAATTACTAATAAATTTTCAGAAGAATTTTTTATGGCATTCAGATATCTGCGTTGCTTTTCATCAAGCCTGGTATCTTCCATCAGGTATGTCATTCCGATAACGGCATTCATCGGCGTGCGTATTTCATGACTCATATTCGCCAAAAACTGAGACTTGAAACGCTCACTCTGCTCAGCACGTTCTTTTTCTTTTTTAATCTGAATATTTTTTTCTTCCAGTTGTTTTGCCGTTCGTTGTTTAATTTTATAACGGTTTAATAAAACGAAAACAAACAACAATGCAATTACTAATCCTGCAATGAAAATATTTTTTATGAGCTTTTGATGTGATGCTTCTTCTGCTTTTAATTGTTTGTCTTTGTTAAGCAATGTAATCTCTTTATCTTTCTTATTGCTTTCAAACTGTTCCTGCATCTGAATCAACTCATCCTGCCTTGCCACATCATAAATCGTATCCTTCATCAACATCGACTGACGTGCATAATTGTATGCATTGTTATAATCTTTTGCGCCTGCATAAGCTGTTGCCATCATATCGTAGAAATCAGCAGTAACCTGAGGCATTTCATTCTCTATTGCAATGGGTAAACCTTTGTTGTAATTTGATATTGCCTGCTGGTAATCTTTCATAGCAAGAAATTCATTTCCCATCATCCAGTAATAATCTGCAACATCATTCATCTTTTCCGACATCTCATAATTCTGCTCAAGAAGCTGAATGGCTTCTTTATGACGGCCCTGCATACTTTTTAGTAATCCAAGTTGGCCTAAAGTAAAATGCTCCATCATCATTTTATTGTGAAGCCTTGCAAACTTCAATGCTTCAGTCAGATTTTTTTGTGCTTCATCAAACTGATGCATTTCTTTTTGGGTGATACCCAGTTCAGCAGTAGCCTCCATCAATTTGGAAGAGTCTCCTAATTCTATAAAAAGATTTATTGCACGATGCAGATAAGGAATTGCCTTTTGATACATCTCATGGTGCTGATAGTGCTGCCCGATATGTACCATCACAGTTCCCATCGTTTTAGCATCATGGCTTTTTTCTGCATATTCCGCAGCTGTTAGAAAATGACTCAGGCTTTTGTTAAAATTACTCAACTCACCATAAGCTTTACCAAGAATGAGATTAATATTCGCCATTAAAACCAGTGATGATGAATTCGCAAGTTTTGTATTGAGAGTTAAAGCCTGGCCTGCATATATTATCATTGAGTCAGGATCATTAGTCTGGTATAATTTTGAAATACTATACAACAGACGAACTTTGGAAGTATCTTCTTTTGCTGTTTTTAAAAGTGTAAATAGTGAATCCTTATTAAGGTCATATTGTGCAGATGAAAATGAAAATACAAAAAGCAGGATAATTAAAAACAGATGTCTCATGGATAGAAATGTTTTTGATTCACGATAGTAGTAAAATATTTTGTTATTCACCAGCATATTTCACACAATGATTCTGTAACATATAAACCTGCGCAATCTGTTATCGGGAAATAACAAACTTGGAAGTTGCTTTAAGTTTGTTATCATATAAAGTTACATTATAAAATCCTGGTGACAACAAATGGGTGTCAATAGAAGTATGTCCTCCTGATTTTTCAAAAGCACTTATTCTTTTTATTTCTCTTCCTGTAATATCAGTAAGAATAAATACAGCCTCACCGGTTATGTTTTCATTCCATTGAATAGTTATATAATCATTTGCAGGATTAGGAAATACTACCAATGACATTGCTGTTGTTTTGCCGGCAGGATTTTCTTCTATGCCTGTAGTTGAACATAAATTCTCCGCCACTAAAACTTCGTCAATAAAGAAATAAGTAAATCCAGGTAAATTATTTGCAATTTGCTTTGGACCAAAATTTCCGATGGTGATGTATTGATAAGGTTGTGCTGCTATAATACTACCACAGATGTTTGTCCAGGTGGTGGTGGCAGTAATGCGCTGGTTAGGCGGATTGGAAATATGCGGTTTCAATTCTATATGCTCACTCGTTTGCGTAAGCAGGCTATCGGTACTAAGAAAGGCTCCAATGTTATTACACAAATTGTTTAGATAGGAGGATGACATCAATACATAAAAAGAAACTATATATTCCTTGCCGGTAATCATTGGCGTATTTAATTTTCCTGTTACATACTCACTCCAATCCGGAGCAGATTGATATAACATACCTAACATGCCTTTACCATCTCTTGGTATTGCATTTTTAGAATATGCTTCCTCTGCAGTGTCGCCTAACACATTGCCCAACTCTCCTATTGGATAATCGGCATCCCAGCGGTCAGCTGTTCTGGCAGTAGCATTCCACCATCCTTCTGTTAATTTGCCTTGAATTATAGTTCCGTCATTCGGTGGAATTAAAAAAGGATATGTGCTTTCGCATTTTGGATTTGCAATTAAGTTGGGACCGACACAATTATTCGAAAGACAATTGTTGGATACGCCATCACTCTCATCAAACAATCCTATTCTGAACTGGCTGGCTTGTGCATTGGCTTTACTGTATGCACGAACATAATAAGTAGTACCTGTTGTTAAATTACCTGGCAATAACAAAATATTATTGGAACACATAATAGCTGTTAAATTTCCGGGTGTTCCTGAAAAAAGTTGCAGTGTTATATTTTTTGTTTCAAAACCTGCTATCACTCTTTTTGCATTTGCACCAGCAATGAATTTAAACCATACATCATCATCAGGAAAATCGGTTAAGATGCAACCTGACGATGGTAATGTTTGTGTTGCACCCGAAGTACTGATTTGATATTCTAAAACCTTGTTTGCGTTCAAAAGCAAAGCTCCGGTTGGCTCATCAAAACTTTGTGAATTATTTATATTGATCGAAAAAATGGAAGTGGTATTTAATCCACCATTGTTAAACAAGCGTATGTAAACTGTATCACCAACACTAAGCCCTGTAAGAGAAAGTGAATTGTTTCCGCAGGATATTAATTTAGCTGCAAGAGATACACTGTCATTGGCAAAACCATCAAATGTTTCTAATTTGTAGTTCAAACCTGTAACCTTGGTATCCCAATATTTGTCATAGTTGCCAATGGAAATAGTTTGAGCACTTGCATTTGCAACAAAATAAAACCACACATCACGAAAAGGTTGAGAAGAGGAGGAGCATATTTTTCCAAAGTCAACAGTTGCACCATGCGTAGTATAAGAATTAAGCGAACTGCAGTTTGCGGGGAATGATTTTAATGCAATGGCTCCTGTAATTTTATCGTTAGACGGATGATTGACAATGGAAATTCTATTCTGCTTATAAACCCCATACTGTCTTATAAAATAAGTTTGATTCGCAATTAAATTATTCAATGTGATTACCTGGTGCTGTACACTTTGCGTAACACAGGCAATATTGTTTAAACTTCCGCAAGTACCTGAATAGATTTCAAAATTTATATCATAAGTGTTGAGATTGGATGTTTGCGAATGGCTGATAATAGTTGCACTTGTTTGTGTAGGAGTAAACGTATACCAAATGTCATTGGTAGCAAATGTAGCAACGCAAGGTGCTGCACTTGTTGTTGCATCAGCAATTCCATTATCATAAATATTATCATAAAATAAATCGGGTTGTATGGCGAGCGGAGTGGCTCCATTACATTCATCATTTGAAGGTACGCTGGTAATATCGAATGTAAACAATCCGCTAGTTAAGGCATCATACGTTCTCACGTAATAACTATTGCCAATTGTTAATCCTCCCACTCTTTTAACTGAAGCAGCACTGCAAAAAATACTATTGAGAGAACCACACGTGCCGGAAAAAACTTCATAGTTAGAAGCACCACTTTCATAAAAAGCATTGATAAGACAGACGGTATCAATAGCCGTAAATTTATACCAGACATCTTTGGAGGGCTGTGCATTATTACATTTTGGTAACGATGAAGTAGCGGTAGTACTAAAACCATAGTTGGAAAAAATAGCTCCGTAAGGATTTACAGGCAGTGTAACAGCACCAGAGCAATCATCATTATTAATGTATGGACTGATGCAGATTTGTGTGGGCTGATATATATTACCTGACCGTAAGTAGTAGTAGTTGCCAACTGTTAATCCGGAGTATTTAAAATAATTCAAAGCATAACTCACTAAACAAGTTAATGAACCACAGCTGCCATCAAACAATTGCAACTTTGTGCTGCCTGGCAAATCGCCCAATGCTCTTACTACAATATCAGTTGAGGTTGCTTTAAAAATATGCCACACATCCCTGTCAACAACATCATTGCAGGGAGATGTGGATGTAGTTGCACCGTAATGATTTGTACTAAATGTGTTTTCGCATTCAAAGCCTGTACTCATCATCACGGTATCTGCATTTGCACATTCATCCAACGCAGGAGGACTACAGATAACAAAACTAAATGGAGAACCTGCTGGTGAGCCAACCGCTAAATAATAAGTTTGCCCTACAGTAAGATTTGTTAAATTTATAAACCCTTCGTAAGCACCAAAGGAAATATTAAAAGAGCCAATATTAGTAAGACTGCCGGGTGTACCAGAAAAAGCAAGTGCTTTGGTAGTAGTGGGGCATTTTATATATATAGAGTGCGCACTTGTGGTGGCAACAAACTTAAACCATACATCTTTAAGCGTAAGCCAGGCTGCAACATTCGTGCAGGAAGAACCGGAGGCTGTTGCAAAATCAGTACTGTATTTTTTTAAATAGGTTAAAGGATTATTTCCCGGAGCAACTGTTACTAACGATGCATTGTTACAGTCATCATTGGTTAATGGATTTAAAAGATTTAATTGAAACTCCCCGGTGTTAGCAATCTGGTTATTGGTTTGATAAGTACGAACATAATACTGTTGCCCGGAAATTAACCCAGTAAGATTAGTATCGCAACTTATACTCGTGAGCGAAGCACAAGTCCCACTAAAAACCTGGATTTTAACCGTACTATTTTTTTTCAGATATGCTGTCGATTGAGCTGCAGTAAATGAATACCACAAATCATAATACGCATTGGCGCCTGAACAGTCGAGGTTTGGAGTAGATGCAACAGCTGCATATGTATTTTTTTGAAAAACAGAGTCGGTCAATTCACCGTTAGTAGTTGCAATTAAAGGTCTTGCTCCAATGCAGTCTTCATTGGTATACACAAACTGCGCAGAAGTTGCAGCATGCAGAAAAATAATGTACAATAGTGTGATGAACTTTTTCATTTGCAATTTTATTTAAGGTTTGAAAAGCAATTACCGGTTAATAATAAACTTAGAAGTTGCAGTTGTTACTTTACCGTGAAGCACTGCTGTGTAAAATCCTGGTGATAAATAATCAATCATGATTTCTGTTTCCGTTTTTTCGGGAGAAATAATTCCTGATTCCCATACTGCTCTTCCACTAATATCATAAATTGTTATGAATACACTTCCACTCAATGGAGCATCCCAGCTTAAATTTATTTTGTCTTTAGAGGGATTTGGATAAACATTCAACTTCAAAGGCAAATTGTTTTTTGATGAATGATCAGGAACATCAATTGTAATACAGGGCACTTCTGCAACTACAACATCATCAATAAAAAAATAGGTATCTAAGCCTCCGCCAAACAAACTCCTGACTCCGAAATTGCCTATTGTAATCGTGGTATAAGCTCTGTCAGCATGCACAATACCACAGATATTTTTCCATGCATTGGTTTCTGTTATGTATTCACCTGGCGGATTTGCAACATGAGGTGTGAAATCCATCTCATCAGAACTACCTGAAGTAATTAATGCATTTCCAAGCACAGCACCAATATTAAAACAGGAGTTGTTTTTTAGTGAAAGGAGATTGACATAGAAAGAAATTAAATAATTTTTACCTGGAATTAAAGGTTGTGTAAGTTCTCCTGATATATATTCGTTCCAGGAAACCTCATATAAACATCCCAGCATTCCCTTGCCACTTCTTGGAATAGCTGAACTACTTAGTCCTGCAGCATCAGGAATATTACCAAACTCATCTTTTGGATAATCAGCAGTCCATCTATCAGCTGTTGCATAATTTGCACTCCACCATCCTTCAGCAAGTTTTACTGCGAAGTCATCTCCGTAACCATCATCGTTCTTAGGTAATAAATAGATGGATTCACTTTCGCATCGGGGATTCAGCACCAGATTGGTTCCAACACAATTGTTAGCTACACAGCTATTCGCAATTGGATCACCATCATTAAATAAACCAATTTTAAAATCACTGGCTTGCGCATTTGCTTTACTGTAAGCACGAACATAATATATAGAACCGTTATTCAGGTTTCCAGGTAATATCATTATGTTATTATCACATTTAACGGCAGACAGATTTCCAGGAGTTCCGGAAAAAAGTTGTAGTGTTATATCTCTTGTTTCAAATCCTGCAACAATTCTTTTTGTATTGTTACCAGCAGTGAACTTAAACCAGATATCATCATCAGGATAATCACTCATCAAGCATCCTGACGATGGTAATGTTTGTGTTGCTCCTGTTGTTGAAAGAGAATATTGATACTCATTAATTAAATCTAACTGCAATGCGCCGGAGGGTTCATCAATATTCTGATTGTTGCTTACATTAATTCCAAAAATACTGGTGTTACCCAGGGCACTTGTATTATATATACGAACATAAACAGTATCACCTATGGTAAGTCCTGATAAGGCCAGAGAATTATTTGCGCAGGAAATTACTTTGGAAGCAAGTCCGGCACTATCAGGTGCAAAGCCATCAAAAGCTTCTATGGCATAGGAAAAACCGGGAATCTGTTCTGTCCAAAAAGAATTTGCGGCACTAACACTTACTGTATGTGATGTTGCTTCCGGAATAAAATAAAACCATACATCATGAAAAGGAGTATTGCCGGATGGACCGCAGATTTTTTTAAACTGCGTTGAAGCACCATGCAGTGTATAAGAAGGCATTTTCACAATATTAGCGGGTGAAGGAATTAATTTTACTGCACCTGATATATTATCATTTACAGGGGGAGTAATAATTGTAATCGTATTATTCTCCACATTTCCATATTGACGGATGTAATAATCCTGCCCTGGAATGAGGTTGGTAAATGTTGTAGCAGCATGAAGAGTAATTCCTTGTGAAAAGCAAGTCATGCTTGTTAAATTTCCACATGATCCGCTGAAGATTTCAATTCCCAGTGTGTTCGAACCGATACCATTATTAAGATTACTGATAATTGCGGAGGATGAATGTGTAGCAGTAAATTTATACCAGATGTCATTTGTTTGTACGGTAGCGGCACATGGAGCCAGTGATTGAGATGCATCGGTAATACCATTGTTGGCTATTGCAGAATAATTTAAAACCGGTTGTGGATTTAACACTGTTGCACTACCGCATGCATCATTCTGAGGAAGAAAATTAACATCAACTGTCTGTAATCCATCACCAAAAAAATTAAACACTCGTATAAAGTAAGTGCTTCCAATTGTTAATCCCCCAACTCTGGCAGATTCATTCGCTCCGCTGCAGTAAATGCTGCTGAGTACACTACATGTTCCGGAAAATGTTTCGAAAGAAGCACCACCACCTTCGCTGTTTGTAGTAATTATGCATGCAGTATCACCAGCAATAAATTTATACCACACGTCCTTAACAATTCCTGATCCGAAGCAACGGGGCAACGACTCTGTTGCATTGGAGTTGTAGCCTAAATTGACACGCAGTTTTTTATACGGTTGCATCGTAAGACTAACTGCACCATTGCATTCATCGTTAGGCATATCAGGGCAAATGCAGATTGTTGTAAGCCACAATTCATTCGATGTTGCTCCTGCTCTTACATAATAGTAATTACCAATTGTAAGACCTGAATAATTGAGTTTTGGAGAAGAGGAATTTTTGAGACATGTTAGAGAGTTACAATTACCATCAAGTAAATTCAGATCGGAAGTACTTCCACCCTGACCATATAATTGTATGCTGACATCCGTGGAAATAGCTTGAAAAACAAACCATACATCTTTTGGTACAGAAGTGCATTGTGAGGCTGTTGAGTTAGTGCTGCCCAGCCTGCTGTAGTTGTAACTGTTTTCGCAATTGAAAGAAGTGCTCATTAAAACAGTATCTGCATTAACACATTCATCATTTTGTGGTGAACCTTCATTAACAAAAAGACTAAAATTTATTGTGTTGTTATTACCTACGCTTATATAATAGGTCTGGCCAACAGTTAAGTTAGTTAGCGTCATCACCTTTGTCTGATTACTTATACTTGAATTAAAAACATCAAGAACTGTCAGACTGCCCAACGCACCATTATAACAAATAGTGGTAGTTTGATTTGGGGTCTGTACATACACGGCATGAACGGTACTTGTAGCAATGAACTTAAACCACACATCATTTTTATTTGATGCGGAACCATTACAGGAAGTACCGGTAGGAGTGGAAAGTGCATTGGTAAATCGTCCAATATTTGTTGGATAAGAATTTTCATGACGAACATTCAATAAAGTTGCGCCACTACAATCGTCATTTGCCGGAGTACCAACCACCGTTAATTTATAATTAGATCCAAATCCGCTGGTACCAACCGGAATGGACGTGGTTGAATAAGTACGCAGGTAATATTGTTGACCTGGCGTTAAGCCGGTAAGTGATGTTCCGCAAACAATGCTTGTAAGAGAACCACATCCACCGGAAAAAAGCTGCAGCGCTCCTGATACACTGTAGCTTTCCGGGATCAACATTAATGATGGCTCTGTTGCAGTAAATTTATACCATAGATCATGTCGTGCGATATCTGTACCTGCACATGTAAGAATACCTGATAAAGCAGGGTCTGCGTAAACATTTCGCTGAAAGACGGAATCTGACAATTGACTTGTCGTAATGACCGGAATTGGCAATGCTCCACTGCAGTCATCATTCGGATAAATAAATTGCGCTTTAGCAGATGAACACAGAAAGGTTATGATTATATATAAAAAGATCGTTTTGTTTTTCATGATGATAGATTTAAAAAGTATATATTTAATGCGTAATAATTAATTTTTTCGTTTGTGTATATTCTTTTCCTGAAATGGTAACTGTATAAAATCCTGAAGGCAATGATGCAGTTTCAATTTGAATATTGTTTTCAGCTGATGTAATGTGCATTTCTGATAATACCACTTTACCATTCACATCTGTAAAAATTATTTCCATCGTTTCATCATTATTTCCATTCCATTTAACTGTTAATTTTTCATCAGCCGGAACAGGGAACAATTGTATGTCCATGTTTTGTTCTTCGGAATCTGTTATGCGTGGTGATGTAGCTCCGTATTTTTTTATGAGCCAACGGCATTCTTCAGAATATACGGGTGTAAGAAAACTTGCTTCAATAGTTCCGCAGTACGCAACTTCTGATGTAACACTGTTTACTGCAATGTCAGTTAAAGGCAGCTGGAATGTGTAATAATTAGCAGGTGGAGGAGAAGTTATTATTTCAGTCCATAGAATAGATCCTGTTGCAGCATTTAATTTCCTTAACACCGGCTTTTCAGTACTGAAGTTTTCAAATAAAACAAATACTGCAGAAGATGAAAATGTTTCGAAGGTAAAGTTCTGGCTTATTTCAGGTGAAGTATAAGTCCACTGTAATACACCGGATGAATTCCATTTATAGATACGGTGATTTATGAATGTGGGTGTTGGCGATCCCCAGAAATCACATCCTGTATAAATATTATTACTTGCATCGAGTCGTAATTTAATTTCATCAGCATACTCATGCAGTTCAGGAGAAAGCTGCTCCCATAATAATGTTCCGCTGCTGTTTAATTTTACTGTTGCCAGCTTTACATACTTGTCATAAGAATTGGGTTCTCTGATTGTTGATGCTGCAATATAAATAGTTCCTGCAGCAGTACATTCAATTTCAGGGTTAAATAATGTTTTGTAAACAGAAGCAGGAGTATGAAATTTTTTCCATGATAAACTTCCTGTACTTGAAATGCGCGCATACATGATGGAGTAATTATCATTTGCATCTTTTGTTCTTGCACAAACAGTTACATTTAAACTGTTATCAATGCACATATCATTTACATCGAAAGTTGTTTTTCCAATAGTTTGCGGAACTGATGTGGAATAAATCAATGTTCCTGATGCATTGTATTTCTGTACAAAAGGTTCCTCTGTGAATCCTGTAGCGGTAATATTCGACCAGGTGCCTGTTACATATACTGCATTGTTTGCATCAACTAAAATTTTACAAGGCTTTTCATTATAGTTGAGTTGTGCTGAATTAGCATTGTAAATTAATTTTTTCCATTGCTGCGTGAGAGATGAATTATACTTTATCAATACAACATCATATCCACGACTACTGCTTCCATACTGTTTACCCAAAACATATACATTGTCATTTGCATCAAGTGCAATGTCTGCGGCATTATCATTTAATGTGATGCCTGATGGATAAAAATAAGTATTGGTAACAGATGATACCATCGTACCGGAAGAGCTGAATTTTTTTGTTACAATTAATTTATTGCCGGAAGACATTTCTTCTCTTCCTGTAACATATATTGCACCTGATGCTGCATAAGCAACAGCACTTGTTTTGCGAAGTATATTATCATGATTGCTGAAAGAACCGTATGTCCAGTCTAATCCTGCATAAGAGGATATGCTTAACAGATTTGCCAACAATGTTGCTAATAGTATGTGAAGAGTATTTTTCATTTCGGTTAATTTATGATGTTAAAAAATTCCAAAGAATCATCTGTTTATTATAAACTTAGAAATTGCAAATGTTTTCCGGCCATGAAGTGCTGCAGTATAAAACCCAGGTGTAAGGTTGTTTGTATCTACAATAATATGGTCAGATAAAATATTGATTGAAGCGGATTCAAAAACAACCTGTCCTGTCGCATCTGAAATGATAAGAGTCAATGCATCACCCTCAAAAGCTTCTTTGTATTCTATATATATCTGCTCATTTGCCGGATTGGGATAAAGGGTAAGTCTTCTCTTATCCGGTGCTTCTGTAATACCTGTCATAGTACCATTTGAATTCACTCTTGCAGTATATATATTACCTCCTGCTGCCCAAAAAACTACGGTACCACTATCAGCTGAAGTCAGCATTACATAATCAGTAGATCCCGGATTAAATGTGTAGTTGGCAATCCGCGTTCCGATACCTGGCCATGCAAGAGTACTGTCAGGGTTTATTTTTTGAAATAAAAATCCTCCTGCTGCAACATTTCCATTAACGGAAAATATGATGCTGCCATTACTGCTTTCCAGTAGCTGTGTATAGGCAATGTAGGTGTTAGATGATGTACATCTTATTCCATCAATCGTCCATTGTGGTGCACCATTCATATCAAATCGCTGCATGTACACATCAGCATTACTTGCCGGAGGACGATTATCAGTCCATGCTACATAGAAATAATTTCCGTTTTTTATTATGCGGCATCCTGCTTGTCCACTTGGTGCTTCACATGCGGGTAATATTGTGGGATTCCATACAAATGAACCTGATGAATCAATTCTTGCAATACGTATGCTTGAACTGCCATTTTCAACCCATGTAAAAAGTACTCCGTTGTGTCCATCAGATGTTGCATCGTATTCATAACCTAATCCAGGTGTTCCACCAGCAGGATTTACATTTCCGGTCCACAGAAAAGTTCCGTCTTCTGTCATGCGTCTCACTCCTAAACCGGTTCCTGCGCCATTTCCATTTCTCCAGTATAAATACAAACCTCCAACACCATCGGGAATCATTCCGAATCCACCATATCCTGAGTTCGGAACTGTAAATCCATTAAAACCCCAAAGGTTGTTGCCATTGTTATCCACACGGTTCACGTGCAGGTCTTCAGAACCACCAGTATGTATTATGAAAAATCCAACATAAACACCAGTGTCTTTTTCAGAAAGTAAAACATCAGCAGTATATATAACACCCGGCAATCTTCCTGCAACTACTGTAGGTTGTGCCCACATTGCATCTCCGGCAGAATCTGTTTTATATACAACAATGGTATCTCCGGAATTTGTTAATCCCTGTGAAATGCCAAAAAATAAATTACCCTGAAAATTCCGGATTACATGAAAGTAATTTACATCTCTGTTTGCGGGTGAATAAATCAGCTTACCATTTGTTGCCCATTGTGCAATACCGTTTGCATCATATCGCTGTCCATAAATGCCGGTTGTGGTTGCATTTGTTCTGTCATCTCTCCAGAATACATAATAACCACCATTGCCATCATGCAATGCCCTTACAGTTGCCTGACCGTTTGTTGCATTGCAAACGATTGCAGGATTTGCAGGATCACCTGACCATTGTGCAGATGCATTTAATATTGTTATTAAGAAGATAATTGTTGCGTAAATATTTTTCATGGTTTTATTTTTTTTAATTGATGAAAAAACCCGGCTTCTCTAACAGTAGAGAAACCGGGAACAGGAAAAAAACTTAGTGATTGATGATTAATTTTTTTGTAGATTTTACTTCGCCTGTTGAAGATTTAATAGTTACACTGATGAAATAAACACCGTTTGCAAGATCAGCTGTATTAAGTGTAATGCCTGAAGCAAAATCTTCTGTTGATGATTTCATTGCTTCACTTCCCGTTGCATTATATATAGATACATTACAGGTTGCATCATCAGCATCTATCATTGGCGTAATGGATACCTTATCATTTGCAGGATTAGGAACAATATTGAAATCAAATGTTGCAGAAGTGATGTCTTCCAGCTTTGTGCTTCCAACAGTACAGTTATCAATGTATGCAGTAAACTCACATCCATTTGTTGCAGTAAAACCAGTATTCAATTGTATAAATGTTTCTGTCTGGTATTGTACATTTCGTGCTGCTGCTGCAATAACATCTGTTGAATTAATACTTCCTCCTGAAATGTAACCGTAGTTACTGGCTCTTGCACTATTTAATGTAACAGAACCCGGGCAGCCTACTGTGAAATAATGTGCACGCGTTACACCATTAAAAGAAACCTGCATCTTATAATTTCCGGCAACATTTGGTGCAATAATAAAATTAGGAGCAATGGTTCTTAATTCACGTTGTAAATTGGACTCTGTGTAATTGAAATTATATATCAACGTTCCGGATGGATTATAAAATTTGATATTTACAACCTGTGGATAAAAAATGTCGCGCACTGCTGCTGTAAACCAAATCATATCACCAGCATTAAAATGATTGCAATAAGGAACATTACCATTATACGCATGTGCCGGACTAACATTTGTATCGCATACAGCATCTGTCCAGGGTGCACTTAAAGTAGATGCTGCCACAATTTGCGGATTGAAATAAGGTTCTTCATTTGCCCATAAACTTGCATTATCACCAGTTGCACAACTTCCATTCTGAAAAGGATCGACTATAATTCCAATATTATCTTCTACCTGAAAATGCAGATGTGGACCTGTTGAGTTTCCTGAACTTCCTACCTTACCGAGATATTCACCTGCACTTACATGATCACCAACTATTTTACTGGTAACAGAACCGGATTTCATGTGCATATAATAAGTGGTACTTCCATCGGAATGTGTGATGCCAATCCAGTTTCCATGATACACATTTGGAGTTCCCATTGCACAGGTGTGATCAAATTCACCATCTAACCTATAAGCAATATATCCTCCTTCTGCAGCAACCACATCAACATCTTCATGCTCCATCATTGTCCAGCCGAAAGGACCTATAGCAATGTCAATTCCTGTATGGTCGTAACCGGTACTAAGCACATCGTAAGTTCTGTTGCCACAATGGTAATCTTCTAATGATTCTCCTGTTTCATCAGCATGTAGACCTGTAGTAATAGAATTTAAGTCAACATAATTACTGATGTAATATGTGGTGAACTGATGGTAATGTTTTGCAGGAGCAAGTGGCCAGCGAAATGCATGCGGACCAATTGATGCTGTACGGTTAGGATCTAATTTTCCATCTGCTTCAAGGGTTGCTTTAAATTGTTGCACTTGTGCCCTGATAGTTGCCATCTCTGCTTTAGTAACGCATATACCTTGTTGACTTTTTGATGGTTCATTGTAAGGTTGCAATTCCTGAACAGGAACATCATTTTCCTGTTGCGCAAAAACCGGTGTGGTGAAAGCAAGTCCTGCAATTGCAAAACTTTTCATCACAACTTTTATAAATGTTGAAGATTTGTTTTTCATTATATATGATTTTAAAAGTTAGAAATTGAAATGCTGTTGATTATTTAGATTCCAGTGCATTTACTTTTTTCTCCAATGAGATCACATATAATGTTAGTTCTTCTATTTTTTCTAATAATTTCTTTTGCATGTCACCAACACCAACACCATTTTCTTCTGCTTCACAGGCTGATGGCATTCCTGGTAAAAATCCTTTTTCGTTGATATGATTTTCTACTTCTGTTAGTGATGCTAGTTTGTAGTCAGCATTAAAAACATAGTCAGGCCAGTTACCACTGTTTTGTACTTTTAATTCTTCACACATAATTCTTCCATCAACAGAAAGCAAATAATTTGTTGCAGGAGCAATGTTTCCTATTACCACACGACCATCATTATTTATAGTCATTCGTGTTGCAAAAGATTGTGTTCCATTTGCTGCTGCTGCATTGTTATGTGTTCGGAATAACAATTGACCACTGGTAGGATCACAGGTAATATCAAAACCAAAACCTGGTTTAATTGCTTTAAATGCAGTTGTGTAATATGAGTTGAATGCAATGCCAGGATAAGAACTTAATATAGATACACCTGTTCCGTTTGAACCAAATACTGCCTGCGTAATTCCTGTATGATCAACAGTCAGTCGTGTATCAATCGCTGGATTTGTGTTTCCAATACCAACACGTCCATTATTCATTATTGACATACGGACATTTGTGTTTGCATAAAAATTTACATTACCTGTTGCGTTGGTTCCACTCGTTCCAAGATTTAAATCTCCTGCATTACAACCGATCCATGCCTTTTCTACATTGTTGTTGTGAAAGGTAAGGTATGGGAATGTTGCAGCATTAAATCGTCCGCATTCTCCTGTTCCGTTAACATGTAAAAGTGCTCCGGGAGCAGCCGTTCCTATTCCAACATTGCCGCTTGAATTCACAAGAAATTTTGAAGCATTGTTTGAACTTAATCCTAATAGTGTAGTACCTGCAGGCGCATTAATAGAAAGCATAGCACCCGGAGATTCTGTTCCTATTCCAACTTTGTCAGAAAAATATCCACGGCCATTAAAGTATCCTGCATAATCACCTGCTCCTGTTGCCTGGCCCCACACACCAATGTTTCCGATATTTCCTGACGCACGTCCGAAAACTCCTACATTCTTATCCGTTACATTTCCTAATCCTGTTTGATTGCCATTTGCAAAACCATAAACGCCATATTGTGTTCCGCCGCCTGCAATGTTTTTATTCCATCCAACTACACCAACTCCATTGCTGCTACCAGTTTCATTTATACCCAACACACCCATATAATTTATTGAAGGTGGCAGTCCGGATATTGTAATTGCCTGCGATGTATATACACCCAGGTAACCATTGGAGCGCGCAGTGGAGTTGGTAATTCTTCCTTTCACACCAGAGTAAAAAGAATTCTGTGCGATGATGCCTGGAACAATTTGATTTGAAAAAACACGACTTATTGATTCAGGTAAAATATTAAATCCGGTGTAACCTGCAGAGCTGATCGTCATGCGGTTGACACCATTAGTATTTAACCGTAAATCTTTAGCATCTTTAGTACCTACGTATTGCGTTGCAGTGGTTGCTGCATTGCCGGAAAGTGACCAGTTCTGTGCATCTGCCTCAAAGCAGCAGAAAATAGAAAGTAACGAAATAATCAATTTAGTTTTCATGTTGTTTGTGTTTATTGTGAGATATGATTGCTTTTAAAAAAAATGAATGAGCAATAGTAAAAGTCACATCTATAAAACTGCGGCATCACTTCATATCCTGTGGAAATGACTTTATAGTTGGCAGGAAAAGGTTGGGAGTGGTTAGGTCGGAGTTTGGAGAAGAAAGCTGTGAGTTGTGAGCTTTGAGTTCGGAGAAAAGCTTTTCTCGTTCCGGCGTCTTCGCCGGAATAAAATCATCAATTAAAAAAATCCTCTTCCAGCCTGGAGTCTGGATGAATGTGTTTTCACTCACTACTAATTTTTGAAATAGATTTCAGTGAAGTCGGTGGAACAAGAGAAGGAAAAACTCAGCACCCAGCACTCAGCACCCAGCACTCAGAAAAATGCACTTCATACCTCATCACCTCATCAGCACTTCAAAACTTTGAAAACAATTCTAAAAATTCTTCTTTCCGGTTACGTGCTACAGTTACGGTATCACCATTGCTCATCACCACATATCCTC
Organism: Bacteroidota bacterium; assembly: GCA_040007375.1. Lineage (GTDB taxonomy): Bacteria > Bacteroidota > Bacteroidia > AKYH767-A > OLB10 > JANOXC01. Next base: position 17,604 of record JBDTVD010000013.1, read on the forward strand.
CATCTGTTTTTACAAACTTTTTTACATGAGAGAGATTTACGAGAGATGAATTATGAATGCGGTAAAAACCATTTCCATCAATTACCTCATCCAGTTTACCAATAGATTTAGAAACAAGAAGCTGTGTATTGCTGTTTAAAAAAACAGTGGTGTAACTTCCTTCTGCAAGGCAATATATAATTTCATCCAGCTTTACATATTCTAATCCTTCACTTGTGGTAAGTGCAATTTTATTTTGAGGAACCTGTATGCTTTGTGTAGTATCCTTCAGATTTTTAATTTGCTGCAATGTTAAGGGTGAAGGTGTTTGTGCGGCTTTTGTAACTGCTTCTGTAAGTTCTGCCTTGCGTATTGGTTTTAATAAATAATCCAATGCATTAAAACGAATGGCCTGTATAGCATACTTATCAAAAGCAGTTGTAAAAACAATATGGAAGTTTGCCTCATGAATCTGCTGCAGCATTTCAAAACCCGACATATCACCCATCTCCACATCCAGGAAAACAAGTTGTGGTTTATTTTTTTTCAGGATGTTGATGCCTTCTTTTCCTGAGAGTGCAGTTGCAGCCAATGTTACTTCAGGACAGTAATTTTTTAAAAGCAGGGAAAGATCATCAATGCATTGCTGCTGGTCGTCGATAATAATTGCTGTTATCATAAAGTGATTCAAAGGTAGTTGTTAATTTGAAAATGTGGCGATTTGAAAATTTGAAGATGAGAATTCATGATGCCTTATTTACATTTTGCTGTAATCCCATAAAGTACTAATATTGAATTCTTATTGCTTCATAAATAAAATTTCACATGAGTACTGATATAAATGTAAGGATAGGAATTGTAGAGGATGAATTGATTATTGCTGAAAAGATTAAACGCATTCTGATTGGAATGGAATACCTGGTTTGTGAACCTGTTTCCACTTATGATGAAGCAATAACGATGATTGAAAAAGAGAAGCCTGACATGCTGCTTCTTGATATCAATCTGAATGAAATGAAAGATGGAATTGATCTGGCTGAAGAAATAAATCAGAAGTATCATTTACCTTTTATTTTCTTAACAGCAAACAGTGATAACAATACCATCAGGCGTGCGATAAAAGTAAAACCAAATGCTTATCTCGTTAAACCATTTGATAAAAACGAATTATTTGCTGCTATAGAAATTGCCATCAACAATTACAGTGAAATAAAAAATTCCGGTGCAATAACGACTTCACAAACTGTTAAAGATTTTATTTTTATAAAAGAAGGAAGCCGTTTTATTAAGCTGCAGTTTGATGAAATTGTGTATGTGGAAAGCCGGGAGAACTACGTAATCATTCATACCAAAGACAATAAAAATTCTATTATACGATCTACCTTCAGCGATTTCCTGGGACAACTTCCTGCAGATGAATTTTTCAGAACGCACAGAGGTTTTGCTGTTCAATTAAAGTTGGTTGGAAATATTGAACCCACAGAAGTGATGGCTAATAGTTTCATCATACCAGTAAGTAATACTTATCGCGAAAGTTTGTACAAAGCACTTGGTATTAAAGAGTAAAGAGGTTAGAGAATAGTAATTGAGAGAATAGTGATTTTATTATTAGACAGTCAACGTCTGTCTTGATACTTATGTCTTGTGTCTTGATACTCCCTTTAGTCACGGATTTTTTTTAAACCGTCACAGCACGTTACTTCAAACGTCACATAAATTTTGCGACAGTACAAGTGCATTGCATCTTTACTACTGAAATTAAAATCAACCACCATTACCTGTCAAGTGTTAAATGATTCAGCACGTTTAACCAACCTCACTAACCTTCCTGCTGCTTTTCTTTTTTACTGTAATTATTCTGAAAAATGTTGAATGAATTATTTTAATAACTATGGCAATACTTCATCTGGAGAAAGTAATTATGAAAGGTATTATGTGCTCCGGTTGTGATGGAGAATTAAAAACAATCAGTAACCAATCTTCGGCAGAAAGAATAATTTCTATTCTAACTTTCGGAAGAATAAGATTGAAACTATACGAATGTGAAATGTGTAGAAAGCAATATATGATGTTATAAAAAGTGTTGATTAATTACATCCTTAAAAACAAAAAAATCATGAGACAAAAAAAAATATTTATTGTAGATGATGATCTCTTTGTTGCTGCATTGCTGCAGGATTTAATGGTACGGAACACAACACATGATATTTCTCCTTTTACAACCGGAGAAGAATGTATGAAGGAACTTTTTCGTCAGCCTGATGTTGTTGTGCTGGATTATAATCTGAATAAAAAATATGATGGCGCTTCCAATGGTATGTTCATACTGCAGGCAATAAAAAAGCAAGCTCCAAAAACGCATGTGATCATGCTTTCAGCACAGGAAAGATATGGGCAGACTATTCAGAAAGAAGCAGCACAATATGTGATAAAAGATAAAGATGCTTTTGAAAAAGTAGCCAACATGATCAATGAAATGCAGTGAAGAAAGATTTACTCTTCATAAAATTCCTGAAGCACTCCGAAATAACTGTCATTCCATCCTTCCACGATATCATCAAAATCAGCATCAGGAATATTAGTATGTCGTAATTCAAGTGATGTTCCGCCTGCATGTGGATGAAGCAATATTGTAACAATGGAATTATCGCTGGCCTCATCAAAATACCATTGCTGAACAATTTTTTTGTTTTCCACAAACTCCAGGTTCTTACCGGTAATAGAACCATCCCACAATGAAAATTCAGAATCCGGAACTGTTGACATTACTGCTTCTTCAGAAGTCCATAGCTTAATAGTTACCGGATTGGTAAGGGCCATGTACACTTCTTCGGGATCTGCTGCTATCAGGTAATATTTTTTAAAATCTTTCATATATAATAACTATAATTTTACCACTGGTTTAATATCGAATAAAGTTATGCTTTTACGAGAGCTATCATAACGGTTGTAAGATAGAATAGCAATTTACCATACTGAAAATTTAATACAGGGAGTGATAAAAAATGTAATTCTTTTTCAGAGTGGATTATGGTAAATCAATCATCTCAATTTCCATTTTATTTTCAAGAGTGCCATCACCAAATTTATCCCAGTATTTAATTTCCACATCATATTTTTCATCATACTGCATTGGGCTTCCTGTTGAAACTGTGCAACGTAAAAGATTTAAGCTGTCCTTCGCATAAACAGCGTTTTCCTTGAACAGATCTTCTTCATTGAGTAGAACGTTTCCTTTTTTGTCTTTAATTTTTAAAGAACATCCAATACTTACATTTCCATCTTTTTCAGTGAGGCCATGGATAGAATTATTTATCACTTCGAAACTTTCACCCAGCGGAATCTGATTGTGATTAAAATTTTCTCCATTCATTTTTTTATAAACTTCCTCCGGTTTTATATTGGAATAAGTTGTAGTGATACCATTTAAATCCTTTATAATTCCTATTTCCGGTACGCGTGAGCAACCTGCGATTACCAGAGCAAGGATACTGACGATAAAATATTTTTGATATGTTGTTTTCATTGGACGTTTATTTTTTAGTTGGTGTGTTTGGATGTTGCTAATTTACATACTCTTTAGCAATATCCCTTCAGGAAGAATACAGTCAGTTATCCATTCCTGTTTTCTGTTTCTTTTCAGTTTGTTTAAGATTAATGCTGTTGATGGAAGTTCCATTCTTATTTTTTTAATGAGACGATATATTTTCTTAATTTGATGAATGCAAACATGCGACAAGAGGAGAACCTGAAGAAAAATTTAATACTGAAACATGGGGGAATGAAAATGAAGTGTGTGAAAAGAAAAATGAATCGTATTCGATCAACAGCCTGTATTTCTTTTTTTATAATATTTACCAGACAAATCCCAATCCATATGAAGTCGTTGTTTACAATCTTCCTGTACAGCTTACTTTTATTGATTAAAACGGAAAAAGTACATAGCCAGGCAGGAGATTATCATCCTTACCAGTTTCCTTCTATTGTTCCTGCAACATATATATTTGACGTAGATTCTGAATACAAAGCGCTGTGTAAAAGAACGGATAGTGAAGTTTCAACGAAGAATATGGAACTTTATTCAGAGCAGATTGCTTATCAGAAGTATCATTTGTTTTCATCAGGACAAGTTTATTTTGGTTGGACAGAGCTTGAAGAATATCTTAATCAAGTATTGCAAAAAGTAATTCCTGACAGCCTTAAAAATGATTCGCTGCTGCACGTATATCCAGCACGCATTGCTGATAAAAATGCATTTACATTTGATGATGGGACGATCTTTTTTAATATCGGACTTCTTTCCGAATTAAAAGACGAAGCAGCAGTAGCTATAATTTTAGGTCATGAACTCGCACACTATATAAATAGTGATGCCTATACAACTTTTAAGTCTAACCTGAGAGTTATGGGAGGTGCACAAAGTAAAAGAGTTGGCTTATTAATTAATTCAACTCATAACAACAGGATGATGGAACTGTTGGCAGATAGTATTTCCTTTGAACTTTGCTTAAAAGCAGGATACCGATTAAACTCAGGGTTGAATATTTTCGAACAGTTCAATCATGAGAATGAATGGGAAAAATCGAAATATTCATGGAGGAGCTTACAATGGTTGATTTTTGTGGATGAAGAAATGACAAAAAACGGATTGACAGGAGATACACTGGATTATGTTTTCTTATCGCATCCTGTTCCTCAATACAGGGCATCGCTGCTTAACAGAATTCTTGCATCTCAAAAAGAGCCATCTGCAGGAAAATCATTTTTGGTGAATGAATCTTCTTTTATGAAATTGGCTGATGCAGCAAAACATGAAGTAGTGTATATGCATTTTATGAATGCTGATTATAAAGATTGTGTTGAAAAAGCATTTAACTATTATCTGAGAGATAATAATTCCGCATGGCTATATTACCTCAATGAATCTATCAGGAGATTATTATATAAAAATCCTGTATTGAAGAAACAGGGTTTTCTTACTGAGGATTCAAAAAAAGAAGTCTTTAATAAGAAAAAAGGAATATTGCATAACATTAATGCGCTGTTAGGTGACACTGTTGCTACAAAATTAATACATCGGCAACACCCTCTTTTCGAAATAGCTTATGCTTTTGAAAGCTATATGGAGGCGTTTGATTATTTTTCGGCAATTGCGCTTTCAGCAAATGTTCCCGAAAGTAAACTTACAAAGGCATTATACAGTTACTGGAAATCTGAAACAGATTCTTTTAATATATATATAAATTCCTATATTGCTGATAGCTCATCCCTGTTTAAAGAATATGCTTCTGAATTAATGAACGGAACTCTTAATAATGCAGTTGTAAACCATAAAAAGGAAATGCAGATTTACAATGGTGTACTTTATTATCGTTTAGACGATTCCCGATATCGACTGAGTCATATACTGAGTAAAAAAGCGTATAACAGATTTGAACCTGATGTGATCAGATATATGAATAACACGGATTGTAATTGTACATTAATAGACCTCGAAGACACAAGACAAAAGTCTTTCTCTGACTTTATCACTCAAAGTGCTATGAGGGATGTAATATTCAGCTTCAGAACAAAACAGGAAATGGATGATAGCTTTAATTACAACAGGCCTGACAGCATATACCAGAGTATATACCAGAAAGTTAATGGAATTAATCCAGATGATACTGATGTACTGAAAGCCAGTAAGCTGTTATTTATTTATGCTCCAGAAACCTGGTATTATTTTAAGCAGAAAAATATAAGAAGTATACGTTCTTTTTCTCTCTACTCAAGTCCGTTAATAACCAGCATGTTTCTGATGGTATATGATTATTATGATGCAGTTCTGAACAAATCCTATTATAGTTACTACACTTCTAATTATACTTCATCCTCCGATTTAAAAACTATGTTTCAAAAAGCTCAGAAAAGGGAAAAGGATGCTTTTGTAGGAAAAAAAGAATATTAAGTCTAAGTAGATTCGTCACCTTCGCTGGAAGGAGAACTTAGATTAAAAAAAATGAAGAACCAGGAAACACTTCTTAATTCTCCGTGCAAACCAGTAACCTAACCCTGGTTAAAATCGTACAATTACAGCCTTTCTTCCACACATGGTAAACCTAATCTGTGTTTACGGGTTAATTACGTTTGATAGGGTTGGCATCTGTACAGCGTTAACATCGCTTCACACCAGTAAAATTCATCACACCAATTAA
>JBDTVD010000014.1:0-23516 GCA_040007375.1 Bacteroidota bacterium
GTTTATTAAAATTATAATTTTAGATTTGTTTTTGTTGCTACAAGAATTGGGTTTGGAATTTAATAGGGGTGTTAATACACTTATTGATAATCTCTGGGGTAACCTAAAGGGTAACCTTTTTCCAATCCATTTCAAATAATTCCATTTATTTCAATAAGTTACAACTAGTACTTGGCGGAGAGACAGGGATTCGAACCCTGGGAAGGTTTCCCTTCAACGGTTTTCAAGACCGCCGCAATCGACCACTCTGCCATCTCTCCGTCGGCGAAGATAATAGAAAATCAAACCGACAAAGGCTTGAGAAAAAAAATGTTGAAATCCATTTTCTAATGATGCTATGCACTTAAAAACAGGAGTTTACATTTTATCATACTGTCCTATTATTTATTAAACGAATACTTTTATCTCCGGCTGAAGTCAATTATTTCCGCCAGACATGTATACAAATAGTAAAACTTTGTAATGATATGACCACTTCCTGACAGATATATATTACCGTAAAAGAAGAATAAAGATTAACTTAGCCTCACTAAAAAAACACCAATGAAAAAGATTTCAATTCTGGCATTTCTGCTGGCTGTTTGTACAGCTACATCGCAGGGGAAAAACCTCCAGGCTCATCTTGCTCATGCCACATTTTATGCACCCGGACAAGGACCATATATTGAAACCTATCTTTCTGTATCAGGAAGCAGTGTGGTGTTTGCCCCGATAAAAAACGGCAAGTATCAGGCAGCGATTGAAGTGAGTATTATTCTTTCTCAGAATAATGAGATCAAGCATTTTGATAAATATAATCTGCTGAGCCCTGAAACGGATGATTCGTTGAAAAATGAATTTAATTTCCTTGATCAGCAACGCATTCAGATGCCGAATGGTAAATATAAATTTGAGCTGATCATTAAAGATAAAAGTCAATCTGTTAAACCGTATTCAGTAGTTCAGGAAGTGAATATTGATTTTCATCCCAACATACTTTCCTTAAGTGATATTGAATTTTTAGAATCTTATAGTCCTTCAAAAGAAGAAAACAAACTTTCAAAAGGTGGATATGAACTGATTCCTCTGGTAGATAATTTCTTTTCCGAATCGCGTAATATTTTAAAGTTCTATGCTGAGATCTACAATGCTCCTGCTATTGTTGGCACTGATGGATTTGTACTCTCCTATTTTGTAGAGAATTTTGAAAATCACCAGGTGATAAACAATCTTTCCCGCATGCAGCGTATGCAATCGAAAGAAGTGTCAGCCATCATCAAAGAAATTGATATCACTGATCTTCCTTCCGGTAATTACAACCTGGTGGTGGAAACCCGTAACAGGACCAATGAACTTCTGGCTTCCCGTGAAATTTTCTTCCAGCGCAGTAAACCACTTGCCGTTTCTGAAAGTAATGGTTCCAGTACCTATACAGGTATTGATGTTGCTAATACCTTCGCAGCAGCTTATACCAATAAAGACACACTTGCTGAATTCATCCGTTCGCTTCAACCTATTTCAGGTTCTATGGAAGGTGCTTTTGCTGATAACCAGATAAACCTTGCTGATCTGAAAATGATGCAGCAGTATTTTTATAATTTCTGGGAGAGGAAGAATAAGGACCACCCATATGAAGCATGGATGCAGTATAAGAAAGAAGTGGAAAAAGTAAATGCCAGTTACTCTACTCAAAACAGGAAGGGTTATGCTACCGATCGTGGACGTGTTTATCTGAAATATGGACCTCCAAACCAGGTTTCAGAAAAGTATCATGAGCCAAGTGATTATCCATATGAAATATGGCAATATTATAAACTGGAGACTCAGTCGAACCGCAAATTTGTTTTCTGCAATAGTGATCTGGTGTCTAATGAATTTCAACTTATCCACAGCGATGCTGTTGGTGAACCTTATGATCCGCAGTGGCAGTTACGAATCAGCAAACGCACAGAGATCAATAATGACTACGACAGAACCAATAGCCGTGAACATTATGGTAAGCAGTCGGATGATCTTTTTAAAAATCCCCGCTAACTCAAAAAAATTAATTTCGCAGGGCACTAATAGGTGCCCTGTTTTATTTTATGCAAACCGATAATCCATCATTTCCTGTTGCCATTGTTATATTAAACTGGAACGGTCTGCATTTTCTGAAATTATTTCTCCCTACTGTAATTGCATTATCACCACATGCTGAAATAATTATTGCAGATAATGCATCAACGGATGAATCGGTGAACTGGATGAAAGAACATCATCCGCACTTAAGAATTATTTCACTGCCTGTAAACATGGGTTTTGCCGGTGGTTACAATGCTGCATTGAAACAGGTGAATGCTGATATATATGTATTGCTGAATTCAGATGTGCTGGTAACAGAAGGATGGCTGCAACCGGTTATTGAACTGATGAAGAGTAACAGTGCTATTGCAGCCTGTCAGCCTAAAATAAAATCTTATGCTGACAGACATCTGCTGGAACATGCTGGTGGTGCCGGTGGTTTTATTGATTACCTCGGATATCCGTTTTGCAGAGGAAGAATATATACTACGCTGGAGGAAGATCATAAGCAATATGATACTGTGAGTGAAGTTTTCTGGGCAACAGGTGCCTGTCTGTTTATCCGTTCAGATGCATTTCATAAGTGCAATGGTTTTGATGAAGACTTTTTTGCACACATGGAAGAAATTGATTTGTGCTGGAGATTACAACATCGCGGATATAAAATAATGGTGCAACCTGCTGCAGAAGTTTTCCATGTTGGAGGAGGAACTTTACCAAAAACAAGTCCGCACAAAACGTATTTAAACTTCCGGAATAATCTGTTAATGATTCACAAAAACCTGGATGACAGAGAGTGGTTCAAAGTTTTTATGATACGGTTGTTTATGGATGGACTGGCAGGATTTAAATTTCTTATTTCCGGACATCCTGCAGATTGTTTATCAGTTATAAAAGCTCATTTTTATTTTTACAGTAATTATAAAAGAAGAAAATCAATCAGGAAAAAAGAACAGCAACTCATCACTACAAAAATAATTGCCGGTATATATAAACGGAGTATTGTATTCGATTACTATTTATATGGAAAGAAGTTTTTCTCACAGTTGAAAGGGAAATTTAGTAGCTAGTCGTTAGTAGTTAGTATTAAAAAAATGTGAACCGGAGAATTTGAATTAATAAAACAGTATTTAATAAAAATTTATAATTTATAATCTGTAATTTATAATTCCCTTCAGATGAAAATAATTTGTGTTGGAAGAAACTATGCAGCTCATGCAAAAGAGTTGAATAATAAAACGGAAGAGCAGCCGGTAATATTTATGAAACCGGAAACTGCATTGATAACACCACGTCAGCCTTTTTTCTATCCTGACTTCAGCAACGATATTCATTATGAAGTGGAAATTGTTATCAGAATAAGTAAAGCAGGGAAACGTATTGCAGAAAAATTTGCTCATAAATATTACGATGAAATAACTGCAGGGATTGATTTTACTGCACGTGATTTACAGCAGCAACTGAAAACAAAAGGTTTGCCGTGGGAACTGGCCAAAGCATTTGACAGCTCTGCTCCTGTTGGCAATTTTATCAGCAAAAAGAATTTTAATGATATTCAGGATATTCCTTTTTCACTTAAAGTAAACGGCACTCTGAAACAGGAAGGAAATACTTCTTCCATGCTATTTACTGTTGACCGTATTATTTCTTTTGTTTCCATGTTTGTTACTCTTAAGAAAGGTGATTTCATTTTTACGGGAACACCTGAAGGTGTGGGTCCTGTAAAGAAAGGTGATCACCTGGAGGCATTTATCGGAGAGGAAAAGGTGTTGAATGTCAGGGTTAGATAAGTTTACTGAATTAACAATTCCAGGTTAAAAGCATTTTCTTAATTTTAGGTTTTAATCAGGTAATTTACCTAGTATTGGATCATGCAGAAGAATAGTTTTCTTTTTATTGTAAAATGTATATTCTGCAGCTTGTTTTGCCTGGGTTCATTTACTCCGGCTTCAGGAACACACATTGTTGGTGGTGAACTTTATTACAAATATCTGGGTGGCGATCAGTATGAAATAACACTTATTGTATATCGTGATTGTTTCTTTGGTGTTCCGCCTTTTGATGATCCTGCTTCTATTGGTGTTTTTGATAATCCATTTAATAATCTCATTCAGCAATTACTGCTTTCTCCTCTTGATTCAGTACTCCTTCCACCCTCCATAACCAGTCCGTGTTTTATACCTCCGGTAAATATTTGCTACAGACAGGCAACTTATCGTACAACCATAACATTGCCTGCAAATGGTTCAGGATACTGGTTGGTGTATCAGCGATGCTGCAGAAATAATTCGATATTAAATATTGTGCATCCGGAAGAAAGAGGAGCAACTTATACGGCATTTATTCCCGGCACTTCAACATTTTCACAAAACAGTAATCCCCGATTCACCTATCTCCCGCCAACATTTGTCTGTTTAGGCATTCCCTTTACATTCGATCATTCCGCAATTGATTTTGAAAATGACAGTATTGTTTATGAATTGTGTACGCCTCTTGATTTTAATTCTCCAGGTAATCCTCTTCCACAACCTCCCGATCCACCACCTTATAGTGATGTTCCCTGGCAAGTGCCATTCAGTCTGAGTAATATTCTGGGTGGAACTCCTATGGCAATTGATCCGGTTTCCGGTATTCTTACCTGTACTCCAAATACACAGGGTCAGTTTGTTTTTGGTGTTTGTGCAAATGAATTCAGAAATGGAATTTATCTCAGCACTACACGAAGAGATTTTCAGGTGAATGTTGTTCCCTGTAATACTATTGTTGTTGCTGCATTGCAGAACCCTATTCTGAATTGCGATGATAATTCTGTAACGTTTGTTAACCAGAGTCAGAATGCTGCTTCGTATTTCTGGAACTTTGGCGACACTGCAACACTTGCTGATACTTCTCATCTTTTTTCCCCAACCTATTTATATCCTGATACCGGAATTTATAATGTACAGTTAGTTGCCTACTCAGGAATTCAGCCGGCATGTAACGATACTGTTACTGGAACCGTGTATGTTTATCCGGGTTATTCGGCAGCTGCTTCTGTTTTTACCACACCTTGCAGTCCTGTTGTGCAATTTACTGATACTACTTTTTCAAGTTATTCAACTGTTCACTGGGATTGGAATTTTGGTGATGGTGTAACAGATACTACTCATAATCCGGTGCATATATATAGTGCTCCTGGTTTTTATACTGCTCATTTAACTTTAACAAGTGATAAAGGATGTACGGACACAGTTACATTAACTGTTCCCCTGAACTTTGTTTCGGCAACTATTGCATCTTCACTTCCGGCCCGCTGTAAAGGAGAATGTAATGGTCAGGCACTGGCATCTTATATAACAGGTGTTGCACCTTTCAGTTATCAATGGAGTGATCCTGCATTGCAAACTACTGCTCTTGCTGTTAATCTCTGCGCAGGTAATTATGTTGTTACTGTTACTGATTCATCAGGTTGTGTATCTGCTGCACCGGTATTAATCACTGAACCTGACACACTGGATTTGATTGTTTCTGCTATAAATGATTATTGCAATCATGCTTGTGTTTGTTATGCTATTGCAGATGCTGATGGTGGTAATGGTGGATATATATATTTATGGAATGATCCTGCAAATCAGTCAGAACGAATTGCAACATCACTTTGTGCAGGTGATTATACTATTGTTGTAACTGACAGCAAAGGATGTATTGATTCTGCCGGCATTCAGGTTCCTTATCTGGATTCACTGCCTTCAGTAATTGCTACTGCATCTGCATATACCATTTATGAAGGTCAGAGCACCAATCTCTTTTCTACACACTCGTCAGTTTATATATATAACTGGACTCCATCTGTTACATTAAGTGAAAGTACCATTCCTGATCCGTTAAGTACACCACCGCAAACTACTCAATATCTTGTTGAGGTTACTGACTCTAATGGATGCAAGGTGAGAGATACCGTACTTATCAGAGTGATTGAAGTTACCTGTAAAGAACCGGAGATATTTGTGCCGAATGCTTTTACTCCAAATGACAATAATGAAAACGATGTACTGCTGGTGAGAGGAAATACTATTGAAACTCTGTATTTCGCAGTGTATGACCGATGGGGAGAAAAAGTATTTGAAACAGAAAACCAGAATAAAGGCTGGGATGGAATTTACAACGGAGCAAAAGTAGCTCCCGGCGTTTTTGTTTATTACATGAAAGCTGTTTGTTATGATAAGAGTGAACTGATATTGAAAGGAAATATAACTGTGATACGCTGATGAGAAGATTATATATATCACTTCAGCTTTTAATGTGTATTGCTTTTAGGAGTCATTCACAGGATATACACTTTTCACAATATCCGTACAGTCCGTTAAATCTTTCTCCTGCTGCAACCGGAGTATTTGATGGTGATGTAAGAGTAAATGCGCTTTACCGTCAGCAATGGAATTCTGTAACCGTTCCGTATAAAACCATGGGACTATCGTACGACCAGGTTATTGGTTCTGTGAATGAAAATGGCTCCAGGAATGCTGCAGGCATCGTAATAAACAGTGATCGTGCAGGTGATGGTAATTTCGCAACGCTTCAGGCTATGCTTTCTTTTGCAAGATTATTTGCATTGAACAATGATTCCATTCATTTTATAAGTGGTGGAATTCAGGCAGGCATAACTTACCGCAGTCTTGATATCAGCCAGCTTACATTCGATAATCAATTTACCGGTGATGTTTTTAATCCTATGGCTCCGGTGAATGAAACTTTTGAAAGAGATAATTTTATATATCCGGATGTGAATGCAGGTTTTGGGTGGATGGGTATCTTCAACAATACAACTGCAAACACAGGAATCAGTTTCCAGCATCTGTTGCAACCTGATCAATCGTTTTTATCTGCTCAGAAAAAATTACCTGTGCGCATGCAGTTGAACGCAGGTGTTTGGTTGAAGAGAGATGATGCACTTTCCTTTTATCCATCTGCATTATGGATGACACAGCAGGAATTCCAGGAACTTGTTTTCGGAATGGAAATCAAATTCAATGCTCAGAATAAATCAATACGCAAAAGAGCTATAAGCCTTGGATTGCATTACCGCATGGATGATGCATTCATTCCATCAGCCGCTGTTTATTTTGATCAGTGGAGATTCGGAATCAGTTATGATATTAATACTTCCGGTTTAAAAACTGCCAGCAATGGAAAAGGTGGACCTGAGTTTAATCTCACTTACATCATAAAAAAAATACATTATACGGCAGCAAAAAACAATTGCCCTGTTTACTGATGAAAAAGCAAACATATCTTCTGCCTGTATTTTTATTATTGCTGAATATTTCAGTGAATGGTCAGAATAAATCTGCTTTTGAACATGCAGCAAAGATGGCATTTGCAAAAGAGGATTATGCCAGTGCTTTCGGATATTATATAACAGCTTTGGAATATGATGAAAGTGATGCTTATGTAATGATGATGGCAGGTGAATGCAAGAGAAGAATGTTTGAGTATAAAACTGCAATTGCCTGGCTGAACCGTTCAATTATTGAAGATAAAAATCATCGCTACCCGGAAAATTATTTCTGGAAGTCGGTAACTCATCTCTGCATGGGTGATCTTGATGATGCACAGAAAATGCTTAATAACTTTTTATATACTGATTCATCATCACGTTCAATCGGAATGGCACGTTATCTTCAGCACCAGATTGAAGATGCAACAGTGTTACTGAATACTAAAGATACAACCGACTTAACAGATGCCGGAACGAATGTTAATACTACTTTCAGTGATTTTGCTGCAAGTGCTTTAAATGATTCCACAATATTGTTTTCATCACTGCGGTTTGAAACAGATAATAAAAAGAAGAAGGAATATGCTTCCATGATTTTAAAATCAAAGATGGATTCGGTTTCTATTTCAAAAGCATCCCTCCTTCCCGTTGAAATTAATAATTCCTCCTGGCATAACTGCAATGCATCTGTAAGTCCTGATGGAAAGATTATGGTGTTCAGCCGTTGTAATTATGATAAAGACAATAAACTTATCTGTTCCCTGTATGAATCTTTATATATTAATAATAAATGGCAGCAACCGGTGAAGTTAAGTGGTGATATCAACAGAACCGGTTTCACTTCTACTCAACCCTGTATCACTTCTGCAGGTGAAGAAGGCTATTATTTGTTTTTTGCTTCCGACAGGGAAGGTGGAAAAGGATTTACAGATATCTATTATTCTATCCGCAATGCAAAAGGTAATTATGCTGTAACTATTCCAGTTAAAAAAATAAACACTGCCGGTCGTGAGGTTACTCCTTTCTACAATCCATTAACAGATTTACTTTATTTCAGCAGCGACAGTTTATACGGATTGGGAGCATTTGATATATATAAGATTACATTTCATGATTCGCTGTCATCACCGGTTAATCTTGGAATTCCATTTAACAGTGGTTATAACGATCTTTATTATTCAGCAAATCTCCGTCATAGCGACAATGGATTTATAAGCAGCAACCGTCCCGGATCAGAAACAAATTCCGCAGTTTGCTGTTATGATATTTATCGATTCAAACCTGCTCTACCTGCAGTTCAGGAAATTGCTGTTCTGCAACCTGAAAACCATGTGCCTGCAAAACCGCTCGAAATTGCCGTTGATCCTGTTGTACTGGGAAGCAATTTGAATCAGTTACTTCCACTACGTTTATATTTTGATAATGATTATCCTGATCCTAAAAGCACACAAACAACAACAACATCCGTTTACCAGAATCTGTATTCAGAATACTCAGCAAAAATCGGGAGTTACATTGAAGGATTTTCAACAGATAAATCACGCAATGAAGATGAATCACGTGATGCCATTGAAAAATTCTTCATCACTGAACTGCAGTACAATTATAAACAGCTTGATAAATTCAGTTCCATGCTGGCTGATGTTCTTAAAGAAGGATATACTGTAAATCTTACTGTACAGGGATTTGCCAGTCCTTTGGCAGAAACACGTTATAACTTAATTTTGTCGGCCCGGAGAATAGCCAGCATTGTAAATTACTGGAAGCAGTGGCAGAATGGACAACTGGCAGAATATATTACTTCAGGTCAGTTTATCGTTACAGAAATGGCTGCCGGTGAACGGGAAGTACAAGACATCAGTGATAAAGTAAATGATAAAGCAAATTCAGTATATAATCCAAAAGCAGCAAGGGAAAGAAAAATTGAAGTCACCAATGTGACAGTGAGTAAGCCATGAGAAAAGGGATCTTTATATTGATATTACTATTGCAATCGTTTGTAGTAAAGGCGCAGAACCTTGTTACAAATGAAGGATTTGAGGCGCTCGTTTCTGTGATCAGCACACAAGGTCAGTTTATGGCAGCTTTTCCCTGGCAACTTCCCGGTGCAAGTACAG
The DNA here is from genome assembly GCA_040007375.1 of Bacteroidota bacterium. Classification (GTDB taxonomy): domain Bacteria; phylum Bacteroidota; class Bacteroidia; order AKYH767-A; family OLB10; genus JANOXC01. Next base: position 9,415 of record JBDTVD010000014.1, read on the forward strand.
TATCACCTGATATTTTTACAACAGCTTATGTAAATCCTCCTGCTACTCCATGTGACGACATGAATGTTCCACTCAACATAACAGGAAATGCAATTCCTCATGGTGGAAGTGTATATGCAGGAATAAGTGTTGATCCTGTTAACGGATATTATGAATACATTACCATTCAACTCACCGTTCCACTGGATCCGGGTGATATATATATACTTGATTTCTGGGCAATGCTTGCTGATAACAGCAGGTATAAATTAAATCGTTTGGGAGCATTACTCACAACAGGATTACCTGTTCAGGGTGGTACAGGTGTGATTCCGTTTACACCACAATTTGAAAATCCCGCTGTAATCAGCGATTCACTTAACTGGACACATGTGCAGTTCAGTCCTTATCTTGCAGCAGGTGGTGAAAAATTTCTTACCATTGGTTTTTTCAGAACGAATGGTGATCCGCAGTTTACTGTTACTGATATCGGTTCGAAAAATACAACATGTACTTCATTGGATAACGGTGCTTATTATCTTATTGATGATGTATCACTGATTCCTAATGCTCCGTTGTTTTATGTTACTGCTGATACTGTTTGTGTTTGCCCGTATAATTATACAGGTGTACTGGAGGCAATTGCAAATGTTGGAGTGATCTGGACAAACAGTGCAGGTGATACCGTGGGAACAGGAAATACACTTCAGATACCGGAAAAACCTGCTATAGTTTTTACACCAGGTCAGACTTATACTTACTATGCATACGGAAACGGAACTTTTGACAGTGTGCTTGTTAAAATTGTTGATATTCCAGTTGTAAATATTGGTATTGACACTTCATTTTGTGAAGGTGATTCTATTCTGCTGAATGCATTTGCTGCAGATGCAATTTTATATACCTGGAGTACAGGTGATACTACATCTTTTATATATGCAAAAGATACCGGTGATTATTGGGTAGTGGTTGATAATTGCGGATGTCCGGCATTTGATACAGTAGGATTTCACACACTGCTTCCAAATTTTCCAATTAGTATTGGTGAAGATTCTTTATTCTGTTTATTTAATTTTGATAGTCTTCATTTGTATGCAGCAGGTGACGATGCAATCAGTTATCTATGGTCACCAACAGGTGAAACAACACCTGGAATTACTGTTAAATATGAAGCCTATTATAATGTGGTAGCTTCAAAAGAAAACGGATGTAAAAGACAGGCTGGTTTTGAAGTGGTGGAATTATGTCCTCCCACATTTTTTATTCCCAATGCATTTACTCCGGATGATGATGGAGTAAATGATATATATTTTGTTCCCGTTACCAGTTACAATACCTTTACGTTACGTATATTCGACAGGTTTGGAAGATTATTATTCAGAAGTGATGATCCTTTTGTGGGATGGGACGGTACATACAAAGGAAAAGAATGTCCGATAGGTGTGTATACTTACAAGCTCAATATAAATGGTTACACTGTAGAAGGTGAAAAAGATCCACGGAAATATTTAGGAACATTTACTCTTTACCGATAACATAACAGTTAAGTGAACAGCAACAATCCGCAGGAAGACATCAGTTCATTTTCATCAATATATATATTGCTTGTTGATGATAATAAAGTAAATCAGTTTCTTGGAAAAAAGATTCTGAAAAATCTGGGTTATAGTAATGTAGAAGTAGCAAGCGATGGAAAATCTGCTTTGGAAATGTTGCAGGATAAAAACTACCATGTATTGCTTACTGATGTGGAAATGCCTGGAATGTCAGGTTATGAATTAACTACTGCAGTGAGAAACCTGAACAGTAACGTAAATGCAATTACAATCATTGCTTTAACTGCAAATGCAACTGCTGAAGAAAAAGAATTTGCTCTTAAAAATGGGATGAATGATTACCTGGCCAAACCCTATTCACCAAATGAGCTGCAGGAAGTATTGCAGAAACATGTTCGTAATGAAAACAGCTATACCGGTTTTGAATTCACTTTAGAAACAGTTTTATCTAACAATCCTGTTGCCGGACTATATTCTTTATTCAATCACAACAAAGAAGATGTACGTAATCTTTTATTACTTCTTCAGAAACAATTACCGGAAAGCATGACATCATTGAAGAATGATATTCTCGCTGACAATAATGAAGCAATTTTCAACAATGCACATAAATTAAAATCCACCATAAAACTTTTTAATGATGATGCACTTTTCAGATGCATCTCTGATATAACTGAATTTGCACGCACATCCAGAAACAGAGATCAGATTCCTTCTTTATACGATGAATTAAATAAAGGTGTAAGTGGAATAATGGTGCTGATCAATATTGAAATAGAAATGCTGTAAATAAAAAAAAGTCCTGCAATGCAGAACTTTTTTTTACATTTCACTTTACAGTTTAAGAACCGAGGTCATCAAATTCAATATCTGTAAAAGATCCTTTTTCTTTTTCTTCAGCGACTCCATTTGATTCTGCAATACCATTTGATTCTGCAACATCATTTGATTCAACTGGTTCATTTGTTCCGTTTCCATTAGAAGCATATACAGGAGGATTCAGCATTCTTTCTGTTGGATTTAAACGGATGTAATCCAGAGCTTCATGAAAACCATCAGAAAACTTATCAAAGTCTTCGCGGTAAACAAATAATTTGTGTTTTTCAAAGATTGGACGGTCGTCCGTTTCGCCGGGACGTCTTTTGCTTTCAGTGATGGTTAGATACAAATCGTTGCCTCGTGTGCTTTTCACATCGAAGAAGTACACTCTTTTTCCGGCTTTGATTCGCTTTGAAAAGACAACATCACGATTGCTGCGGTTTTCAGTTTCAGACATAAACTTTATAGTTGGTTGAGATGGCAAGTATAGAAAATATTTTGCATCCCATCCATTTTATTAATGTGAAAATCCTTCGCTTTGAAGACTCAGGAACCTTTAAATTGTCTTACTTAACAACTGCTCTACCCGTTATCTTCCATAAGCTGCATCTGGTAAAGTGATGCATAAAGTCCTTCTTTTGCAATTAACTGTTGATGATTCCCTTGCTCTACAATACGGCCCTCATCCAGCACAATAATCTGATCAGCATCCTTTACCGTTGAAACCCTGTGGCTTACGATAATGGTTGTTCTGTTTTTCATAATACGGGTCAGGTTAGCCAGTATCTTTTCTTCAGTTAATGTATCTACTGCTGAAAGACAATCATCGAGAATAAGTAATGATGGATTTCTGATCAATGCTCTTGCAATGGAAACTCTTTGTTTCTGTCCGCCTGATAAAGTAATGCCTCTCTCTCCTACCAAAGTTTGAAATCCTTTTGGCAATTCCATGATGTTATCATACACATCAGCATCACTTGCTGCCTGTTCCATCCTGGTTTTATCAGCTTTTTCCGGCAGCCCGAATGATATGTTCTCTTCAATGGTATCAGAAAATAAAAAAACTTCCTGCGGAACACAACCTGTCTGCGACAGATAATAATCCCTGTCCAGGTATTTCAAATCAATTCCATCTATATAAATAGTTCCATTATCAGGATCCATCATACGTAATAACAGATTTACCAACGATGATTTACCTGATCCTGTACGACCGGTTACTGCAACACTTTCGCCGGGATTAACAGTGAAACTGATATTTTTTAATGCAACGGTTCCTGTATGATGATATTGAACCGACACATTTTTAAACTCTATTTTTCCTTTCAATATTTCTTTTCTGGTTCCGGAAACTACAACAGGTTCTGTATGCAGAAATTCATTAATGCGTTCCTGTGATGCTGCTGCACGTTGAACAAGTGTAACTGTCCATCCCAATGATGCAACAGGCCACGTTAACATGTTTACATATATTACAAACTCGGCAATGTTACCAATAGTGAGACGACCATTCATTACTTCCAGGCTGCCTACATAAATAGTTAAGATGGTGCTGAGTCCTACAAGCAATAACATCGAAGGCATAAAAAGCGCATTCACTTTAACCAGGTTCATTGATACATTTTTAAATTCCTCACTCTGGTCAGCATATAATTTACTGTATGCCTTTTCCCTTGCGTAAGATTTAATTACCCTGATTCCGGAAAATGCTTCCTGTACAAAGGTGCTTAGTGATGATAATTGTTCCTGTACACGTTCACTTCTTTTATTGATAAGATCATGTACATAATACACTACAAATGTTAAAACAGGTAAAGGCAGCAACACATAAAAAGTAAGTCGCATATTTACATGTACCATTGCTGAAATTACAAGTATAAAAAGTACTACCAGGTTGATAGTATACATCACAGCAGGACCCACATACATACGCACACGGCTTACATCTTCACTAATCCTGTTCATCAGATCACCGGTATTGTTACGGTTATAAAATGCCTGATCGAGTTGCTGATATTTCTGATAGATTTCATTCTTCATATCATATTCAATCAGCCGCGACATCACAATAATTGTCTGGCGCATCAGGAACATAAAAACTCCTTTCAACAATGCCATAAGAATTACAAGCATACCAAACATCAGACTGGTAATGATCAGCATGTGTTCTGCCTGCTTCTGATAATTGAACCCATCAAACATTTTGTATGCATCTATATTTCCTGCAACAGCATCCAATGCATTACGTGTTAACTGGGCCGGGAAAATTCCAAATAAATTGCTGATGGTAACAAAGCATATACCCAGAAGGAAACGCCATTTATACTTAACAAAATACCTGTTCAGGTGACGTAGTGATCTCATACTAACAAAACGGTTGCAAACTTAACCAACTATCATTTGTAATTCCGTGGCAGTATCACATTTATGCTATTTATTTATTCATGAATAGCATCTTTTACAACTTCATGTGTGATGTAATTCAACAACTTCATCGCTATTAAAACAAGTCCTGATTTTTTACGCAACAGAATCAATTACTCTCATTTTAAAGAAACTGATAATTGTTTTTTTATTGACAGCGGATAAGTAAGAGAAAAACCTACCTTTGCCGCCTTATTAGTCTATTCATGATTGAAGCAAAAGCCCCGGTACCAGCGTTGAATACCCTGTCTACCAACCTTTTCGAATCCCTTGCAAGCACAAAGCACGAACAAGTTGTATTCTGCAATGATCCTGATACAGGATTAAAAGCCATCATCGCAATTCATAGTACAGTGTTAGGACCATCACTGGGTGGTACACGTATGTGGATGTACAAATCAGAAAGTGAAGCATTAAATGATGTGTTGCGTTTATCACGTGGCATGACATATAAAGCTGCTATTTCCGGTTTAAATCTGGGAGGAGGAAAAGCAGTAATCATTGCCGACAGCAAGAAGGATAAATCAGAAGCATTATTCCGCAAATTCGGAAGGTTTGTAAACAATCTGAACGGTAAATATATTACTGCTGAAGATGTTGGAACCAGTACGAAAGACATGGAATATGTGCACATGGAAACCAATCATGTAACCGGTTTACCGGAAAGTATGGGTGGTGGAGGTGATCCTAGTCCAGTTACTGCTTATGGTGTTTTTATGGGAATGAAAGCTTCAGCAAAATTTGCATGGGGTAATGATAGTCTTGTTGGTAAAAAAGTATTGGTTCAGGGTGTTGGTCATGTTGGAGAAAACCTTGTTAAAAATCTGAAGAAAGACGGAGCTGTTGTTTACATCTCTGATATTAATGAGGAACAATTGAAAAAAGTATCCATGGAATACGGAGCAGAAGTAATTGCACCGGAAAAAATATTTGATATGGATATTGATATATATGCTCCATGTGCATTAGGTGCAACTCTTAATTCAGAGAATATCCAGAAATTGAAATGCAGCATTGTTGCAGGAGCAGCGAATAATCAGCTGGCTGATGAAAAAATTCATGGCCCGATGATTATGGATAAAGGAATTATATATGCACCGGACTTTCTAATCAATGCAGGTGGACTGATCAACGTTTATTCTGAAATGATTGGTTACAACCGTCAGGGAGCATTAACACAAACAGAACATATTTACCAGGTAACACTGGAGATATTACGTAAATCGAGAGAAGAAAAAATTCCGACTCAGTTAGCTGCAATGCAGATGGCAGAGAAAAGAATTCATGACGTGGGCATGGTGAAGCGCAGCATGTAGTGTTTTTAATATTCACCGGATTTTATCCATACATTAGTTAAATCAACGTTCTATGCTTTCACGCAGGCATTTGCGAATCCGCGTCATGCAGGCTTTATATAGCTGGCAGCAATCTGATAATAAGAGTGCTGGTTTTGCCGAAACAGAGCTGGTAAAAGGCACTGAAAGAATGTATGATTTATACCTGCAGCTACTTCAGTTTTATACCGAGCTTTCACATCGTGAAGAAGTATATTATGCTGATCTTCCTGCAAGTGCACTAACAGGCGAAAGAAAAACTGCTGTACGCTATCTCAACGACAATATTTTTATAAAATGGCTGAATGAAAATGCGTCATTCAAAAGCCAGGTTAAAAACAGGAAGATATCCTGGCAGGCCGACCAGGAAACGGTGAACAAAGCATTTATAGAGTTGCGTAAAATGCCTTTCTATAAAAACTACATCACCAATAATAAACCTGATCTTAAAGCTGAAATAGAATTTGCGCGTCATGTAGCCGGTGATATCATCAGCAAAAAGGAATTTGTTCGTCATACTATCGAAGAAAAAAACATTTACTGGGCAGAGGGTTTTGAAATCATCTGCAGCATGCTCATCCGCACAATAGATTCCGGTGCTTCTTCCGGTAATTTTCAGTTATCTCCTTTATATAAAGATGAAGAAGAAGATTTACAGTTTATGAAAATACTGTTACAGAAAACGATTGCAAACGATGAATATTTTACAAGTCTGATAGCTGAACGAACAGAAAGCTGGGATACAGACAGGATTGCTCTGGTTGATATATTGCTGATGAAAATGGCCTTATGCGAAATACTGCACCTGAATAATATTCCGGTGAAAGTGAGCATTAATGAATATATAGACATCTCTAAAGATTACAGTACACCCAACAGTAAGGGATTTATTAATGGCGTAATTGATAATATAGTTATTGCATTAAAGAAAGACGGCAAAATAATGAAGACAGGCAGGGGATTAATGGAATAAATCATATATATAACATCATGAACTCAATTTTAAAATTTTCATTTTGCTGCCTCTTTATCCTGCTTGCAGCATGTAAACAAAAACCGGTGGAAACGGATAGCTATGGCAATCCTCATGTTTCACCTGATATTGTAAATAATCCTGCAACAGCAAACGGTGATGCCGAAAAGAAATTACCCGAATTCAGTTTTACAGAAACTAATTTTGATTTCGGAACTATTACTTCAGGAGAAGTGTTGACACATGAATTTGTTTTCAAAAATACCGGTAATGCAGATCTTGTTATTTCTCAGGCAAACGGCAGTTGCGGATGTACTGTACCTGAATATCCTAAAGATCCCATTCCTCCTGATGAAAAAGGGACTATAAAAGTAACCTTCAACAGTGAAGGGCAAGGTGGACAAGTGGCAAAAACAATTACACTTCTTGCCAACACAATACCTTCAACAAAGGTTTTAACTATCAGTGCAGAAGTGATTAAAAAATAAAACTGAATTTGTAATTCCTCATAATAAAATATCTCATCATTAAAAAAATAACTGACATATAAATATGCTATCAACAATACTTCTTCAGGCAGCTCCATCCGGCGGAGGCATGTATAATCTTGCAATGATATTATTGATCATTGTAGTGTTTTACTTCTTTATGATCCGTCCTCAGCAAAAAAAGGCAAAAGATGAAAAAGCATTTAAAGACAGTATTAAAAAAGGTGATAAGGTTGTTACAATTGGCGGCGTACACGGACGCATCCTGGAGATAAACGACAAGACTTTTATACTGGAAATTGACACCAATACAAAAGTCAAAATAGAAAAAACAGCTATTTCTACAGACGCAACCAGGCAGTACAATGCTCCTGTTCCTGAAAAGAAATAGTGATTGAAAGGAATTTAAATTTGCATTCAGTACAGAGAACATAAACTCTGCTATTTTTGAGAGCGCCAAATCCGCATTAAAATGTCAGAGAAGGCTGGTAGTACAGATTTTACTTTCTTTAAAAGGGGTGGAAAAGGAATGCTCTTCCTCTTCTGTGTTTTACTTGCTTCAGGTATCTGGGTTGTAAATGCTCTTGGTAAAACATATACAACTGAATTTTCTTATTCCTTAACTGCACCGGTTGCATCAGGCAAGGATGATGTTCCTGTTATTGTTACTTTAAGAGGACAGGGATTTATGCTGATGCAGATCTACTTCAGGATAAACGATAATAAATATCCGTTCAGCACATTCAGCAATTCAGTGAATTGTATTGAATTTACAGATTCCCTAATGGGTGATTTACGCAATGAAGTTACATTGACAGAAGTAAAACCCGCTATAATAACAGGCTCTGTAAACACAGGTCAGAAGATGAAAAAGCTTCCGGTAAAAAGCCGCGTGGAATTACAGTATGCTCCGATGTACAGTAATGCTGTGCCTGTACTTTTGAAACCGGATAGTGTTGAAATTGCAGGACCTGCTGCTATTCTTGATACACTTCATTATATATATACAGAAAAAATTACTGAATCCAATCTTGACAAACCATTGTTCCGTTCCATTGGATTACAGGTTCCTCATTCTTCCTGCTGGCTGAAAAACGACCGCATCTGGTTGTACGTTGCGGTAGAAGAATTTACAGAAGCTACCATTCAGGTGCCCATATCAATAGAAGATCAGAAAGAACGAATTCAGCTGATCCCTGAAAAAGTTGCGGTGAAATGTTTAGTGCCATTGAGTCGGTACAATGATATTTCCGCATCTCAGTTTACTGTAGAAATTACGCGTGGAGAGCCACTGACACATGAGAAAGTTACCTTATCAGTAACACGAAGACCTGCATTTGTTAAACAGATAAGGACAGAACCCCATTTTGTTTCCATACTCATCTTCGACAAATGAGAAAGATCGGAATCACAGGAGGTATTGGCAGTGGTAAATCACTTATATGTCATCTTTTTGCGTTAAATGGAATTCCTGTTTACAGTGCTGATGATGCTGCCAAAAATCTTATGCAACATCATGAACCATTGAAAAAGGAATTGATATTTAATTTCGGGAATATATATAATGAACAGGGAGAACTTTTACGTAATGTACTGGCTGAAAAAGTATTTAGCAATCCTGTTGAATTACAAAAAGTGAACAGCATAGTTCATCCATTTGTAATTGCTGATTATAACAACTGGGAAGAAAGCCAAAAGAGTCCTTATATAATCCGTGAGTCAGCAATCCTCTTTGAATCAGGAACGAATAAAGGTCTGGATAGTGTGATTACTGTGATTGCACCAATAGAGCTGCGCATTTTACGAACGATGATACGTGATCATAGAAGCAGGGAACAGATACTTTCAATTATTGAAAAACAAACATCTGACGAATTTAAAATTGCAAAATCAGATTATACAATTGTAAATGATGATAAACAGGCAGTGTTACCACAAGTATGGAAGCTGCACAGCATTTTCGTAAATGGAAAACAATAATGAGGCTATAGAACTTCGGAGAGAAGGACTTTATTTTGCGCCGGGAAATTTTTATCTCGATCCGGTTCTTCCTGTTGAAACAGCAGTAGTATCACATGCACATGCTGATCATTTTGTTAACGGACATAAAACAGTGTATTGTACTCCTCCTACTTCAACGCTTAACCAGCAGCGAATGAAAAATTATTATGGAAGGAAAGTTACTTTTGAATATCACCAGCCATTCACTATCAGTAATTCAACTGTTGAATTTATTCCAGCCGGACATATTTTAGGTTCAGCACAGGTATTATTCACTCATGCAGATAAAAGATATCTGTATACCGGTGATTTTAAACTTGCACCTGATAAATCCTGTGAGCCATTTGAATTTGTAAAAGCTGACGTACTGATTACGGAAACAACATTTGCGGAAAACGGATTAAAGCATCCTTCAGATGTTGATGAAATAAAAAAACTAAATCAGTATACAGATTTAAATATTATCATCGGTGTTTACGCATTGGGAAAAGCTCAAAGGATTACACAACTTATAAATGAATTCTGCCCTGATAAAAAAGTAATGGTGCATCGGAATATCTCCTCATTCAACAGGATCTATGAAAGTGCAGGTTATAATCTCGGCAAATGGTCGGCTTATGATAAGCATGAATTCCGGAAAATGAGGAATATCATTTATCTTCTCCCTCCTGCTCACTCCCGTAATTTTTATCCCCAGCCCTGGTATTTACGGGCATTTGCAAGCGGCTGGGAGCATCTTCAATCAGGCTTCGATTTTAAATTATATATAAGCGATCATGCCGACTGGTTCGACATACTTAATCTTGTTGAGAAAACAGGTGCTAAAGAAATATATACCATTCATGGTGACGGCGAACAGTTAAAAGCACACCTGAGTGACAAAGGATTCAATGTCACCTTACTTAAGTAACAATGCTAAAGATTTTATCATCAGTTCAAATTAAAGAGGCAGATGCTTTTACTATAATTCATGAACCTGTTTTTGCTGTTGATCTTATGGAAAGAGCTGCAACGGCTGCAGCATCGTGGATTCTTAATCATTACGCACAAAAAGATTGTTATCATGTTTTCTGCGGACCTGGAAATAACGGTGGTGATGGACTTGTAATTGCACGTTTGCTTTTTCTTAGCGGAAAAAAAGTACAGGTGTATATATATAACCAGGAGAATAAACATTCTGAAGAATACGAACAGAATCTTACTAAATTAAATGTACTGTTTACTCCTGTTGTTATTACAGATGATATCAATTTCAACATCACCAATAACGATATTGTAATTGATGCATTATTCGGAACAGGACTTACCAGACCGGTTGAAGGAATATTTGAGAGTACCATAAAGTCATTAAATTCCACTGAGGCAGTTATCATCAGCATTGATATTCCATCAGGCATGATGACTGATGAATTTTCTCCCGGAAAAATGATTAAAGCAACACATACCGTTACATTTCAATTTCCGAAGTTTGCATTCTTATTTCCTGAAACAGGACGGTTTGCTGGTAATATTCATATTGTAAACATTGGATTGCATCCTGAATATATAAAACAGGTTCCGGTCAATAACCTGATGGTTGAATTCAATGATGTAAAGCAAATCATTAAAATACGTCAGCCATTTTCACACAAAGGAACCTACGGACATGCGTTGATAATTGCCGGAAGCAAAGGAAAAACCGGAGCTGCAGTACTTGCTGCATCGGCATGCATTAACAGCGGTGCCGGAAAAGTTACGGCCTGCATACCATCCTGTTGTGAAACTGCAATCAACATCACTGTGCCTGAAGTAATGACAGAAACTTCCGGTGAATTATATATATCAGCACTTCCTGACATCAGCAATTATACTTCTGTTGCATGCGGACCAGGAATAGGAACCGGTGAAGAAACAGCCCGAATGCTGAAAATACTTATTCAAAACTGCAGAACACCTTTAGTACTTGATGCAGATGCATTAAATATCCTCTCTGAAAATAAAACCTGGCTGTCGTTTCTTCCTCCTGGTTCCATCCTCACTCCACACCCAGGAGAATTTACAAGACTGGCAGGAAAATCATCTGATGGTTTTGAAAGATATCATCTGCAAAAAGAGTTTTCGAAAAAATATAATTGCTATGTGGTTTTAAAAGATCATTACACTTCTATTTCAGCACCAAATGGTACCTGCTATTTCAATTCTACAGGAAATGCAGGAATGGCTACTGCAGGTTCAGGTGATGTGTTGACGGGTTTATTGATTGCGCTGCTGGTTCAGAGCTATCATCCGTTACATGCAGCTATTGCAGGTGTATATATACATGGACTGGCAGGTGATATTTCTGCTGCTGAAAACAGTATGGAAGCAGTAACAGCTTCATCAATTATCGGTAACTTTGGTAAAGCTTTTCTTCAGCTTCAGAAAAGTAATGATAGTGAACAGAATTAATTTTTTTTATAACCTGCAGAAAATTTTTCTTTCAAAGCTTTAACAATTTATGCAAGAATGGAAATATCACCGGCACCTTCACGAATTATTTCCGGCTGACCTGTTGTACAATCAATAATAGTACTTCCGGTAAGATGACCATATCCACCATCTACCACACAATCCACTTCATTTCCATACAACTCATCAATTTCAAAAGGATCAACAGGATATTCTGTTATTTCATCATCATTATGCAGCGAAGTAGACATTAATGGATTTCCAAGTTCAGCTATAATCTTCTGTACAATTGCATGCGCAGGAATACGGATTCCAATAGTTTTTTTCTTCGCCCTGAAAATGGAAGGCACCTCACTACTGGCTTCCAGAATAAAAGTATAAGGTCCAGGCAATGCACGGTTCAGCAACTTATAAATATTCCTGTCGAACGCCCTGGTATAACGGGAAATATTACTCAGGCTATCAAATAAAAAAGAAAAGTTAGACTTCTCCAGCTTCACATTCTTTATCCGGCATACTCTGTCGATTGCTTTTTGATTATATATATCACAAACCATGGCATATATAGTATCAGTAGGAATAATTACCACACCACCTTCACGCAGGATAGCAACTATTTTACGGATGTCCCTGTCATCAGGACTTTCAGCTCGGACAGATAAAATCACAGATTAAATTATTTATACAAAGTTAATTCATTTCACAGGCACTTTGTTCATTCGTATGTTTTTATAACCTTTGCTGCAAAGCATTAAATTATGAATGAGAATGAACTGGGAATCGGATCACGCATCAAACATCCGCAATTTGGTACTGGTGTAATTATCAATGTAAAACCACGGACTTACATTGTTGTATTTGTAGAGAAAGGAAAAATTGAAGTTGCAAAAGCATATCATGATATTGAAGTAATTGAAGCTGCTGCACCTGATACAGACCTCATCAGCCTGTCGGATATGGAAAGGATCCTATCCAATATGCTGAAGAAATACTCTGATATAAGTGAGATCGTTCCAATTGGTGAACGATGGGTTGGCGGGAAAATGATATTGCAACCTGGCAATACTACATTGCAAGCGAAAGAAATTCCTATTGATGTTTTCTTTAATAAAATAATAATGCTGCGCGACAGGTTGCGCGTAATGGAACAGCGTATCAATGCACATGATAAACTCTCTGAGGAAGATAAAATAAATCTTCAGCAATATCTTACGAGGATATATGGAAGCCTCACAACTTTTAATGTGCTCTTTAAAGAAAAAGATCAGCATTTTACAGGAGAAAAAACACTCTGATATTTTTCCGGGCACAGCATATCAGGATTCACCCTGCTTATTATTGTATTCATCAAAGATGCCGTTGCAATCAGTCAGGTACACCACATATTTGCAGGGATAGCAAGTAATTAACGTCTTTGCCGACAATCAACCAGGGAATGCTTCTGCAAAGGAGCATTCCCTTTTTATTGAAAAAAATTAATGTTTAATAATAAGTTTTGAAGTAATTACTTCTGATGCAGTTTCCATCACAATAAAGTAAATACCTTCATTATATCCGGTAACTGGAATTCTTAAAGGGTATTTGTTTTGAATATCGTTACTGCTTCTGTATAAACACCGACCATTAACATCATATATATAAACGGTTTTAATTCCTTTTGATGAATAACCTTTTACAAAAACATAGTCACTTGCAGGATTTGGATAAATGAAACTATTATGTAGGTTATCCATTTCTTCCACAGAAACAATTGACGTAAAAGGTGGAAATCTCACATCATCAATTAAAGCAGCATCAAGTCCTGCACTGAAGACATTATCCTTCTTATATATAAAATCAATCTGATGAATTCCTGTATCAAGCATAAAGGATATTGATGACCAATCAATTGTTCCACTTGCTGTAAATCTTAAGATACTATCAGCTTTCACCTCGAAAACGTCCCACACAGGCTCACAATCAACTTTATATTTAAATGCAAGACTGTCTTTCCTGGTAACATTGATAAGGATACTTAATACACTTTCTTCACTGTCATCAATATCACCGGATTGCGCACTGTAAATACCATCTCCGGAATTTAAACCAGTTATCAACCAGG
>JBDTVD010000015.1:0-23260 GCA_040007375.1 Bacteroidota bacterium
AATGATTGAATAACAGAAACAGTTGCACTACCACTGCTGTTAGAAGGATTAATTTCAAATTGTAAAGTACCAATTGATCCATAACCTGACTTGCTGATGTGGTTTCTTCTGCTGATCCCTGTTTCCAGGTAACCATCAACCACATTGTTTTTTTCGATGTTTAAAAAGTCAGAAGCATTTCCGTACCATCCTGAATCCGGTATAAATAATATTGATGATGGAATAATTTCGGAAACATTATATATAACTGTAAATGCAAGTCCATACAAATTCACACAAGGATTCAAAGCATCACCAACTATAAGTCGTGCATTTACTTGTGATCCTGAAAAAATAGTATCAGGTAAATCAACATAAATAGAAGGAGCTCCGTAAATCGCAGATGGAACAATTGAACGGTTATGCGTCAATCCATAGTTTATAATAATTGCAGATGTGTCTGAATCATTAATAATTCCATTTCCATTACAATCAGCATGCTTATAATTCACACTGTCAATAAATACACTCATCCAGTCCTGGGCATATTTACCATCCCATGAAACAGTAGTATCAACTCTCACTGTTCCTGTATCATTAAATGCAATTCCTATAGATAGTAAATCAAGGTTGTTGGCAACACCATCATTATTTGCATCACCTGGATAAACTGTTGTACAACCAATTTCAGGGAAATGAATTAACCTGCCCAAATCATAATCAGTAGTATGCTGGGTAATCCGTACACCAGCAATATATATTGATTCATTACAAAGCTGTCCGGACATTACAACATTTCCACTAGCCTGTTCAATTATTGAAACTGGATAAACGTCATAACTAAACCCATTAAGAAACTTCGGATTAATATCAATACCACCATTACACGCTCCGCAATCCGGTTGAGATAACACATAATCTACAGCACTGTCACAATTCTGAAACAGGTAAGAAAGCTGAACCTCAAACACCGCCTGGCATCCATATCCGTAAGGTTGCGTATATATATATGTTCCCGGACTTAAGGCATCCTGATTAATGTTAACCGGAGGTCCTGAAGGTGACATCACACTACTGTAAATCTGTATAGCTCCACAGTTCGCAGCAGGACAAACAGGATAGTCAACATTATAATAACTTACATCAGGATAATAATTTGGAAAGAAACTTACAACAACAGAATCAATTCTTCCTGAAGCATCAGTTACTACGCACCTTAGATCCATTCCTTCAGGGTAATAATCATTGAAATCAATATTTAAAAGATCCTGACAGGTAATACAGGAATTCTGAAGGGTTGCATTATTAGTAATTGTTGTCCAGTAATATTGATAAGGAGGCGTTCCTCCTTTCACATTAAGATCAATCGAATAGTTACTGTTATCACAATATTTTTCAGGACTGCTGATTGCAGAAAGTGTAATTGTTGTATCAGTAACATCAATTGTTGAATTATATATACAACCATTTGAATCATTTGCCGTGCATGTATAAATTCCTCTGCAGATTCCTGCCAGATAAGCTGTTGTATCACCAGTGTTCCATAAATAACTCATAAATGGAGGAGCCAGTAAACTATCATTACAACTACTCGAATCAGGTGTTTCAATGTACTGCATCTGCACTTCACAAAGAGGAAAAAAATCGTGCAGATTATAAGGATGATTAGAAAGACATCCATCAAAATCAATATACTGCAATGAATCGCTTATAACAGGTAAACAACTTAATGTGTTCCTGCATTTCAACGCACGCAGATTTACATTTAATGCAGGAAAAGAAATTAAAGGGTTATTCTCCAGATTCAGGCTATACAACATCAGAGGCAATGATGGCATTTGTTGAATTTCATTTCCGGAACAGGAAAAGATGAAAAGAGAATCCGGAAGAACCGGCAACGAATCAATTGCATTATTATCACAATAAACATATTGTATAGTTGAGGGTAATGCAGGAAGAGTTGTAAGTAGATTACTTGCACAAAATAAATTTATTAGTTGGTTGGGAAGAGCAGGAAGTTCAGGTATGTTGTTGAAACTTACCTCAAGAACAATAAGTCCGGGAGGAAGTGTTGGCAAAGAATCGATCTGGTTATTATAAACTATAATACTTGTCAACGTAGTAGGAAAAGCGGGAAGTGTTATGAGGCTATCATTGGAAGCAATCAACATAACAAGTTGAGATGGCAGTGTGGGTAAAGAAGTTACCGGTGTATATTCAATGGTGAAACTCAAGAGACTTTCCGGAAGTGCGGGAACTGTAGTGAGTTGAGGAGATGATATAAAAAGTTGAGTTACCTGCTTAGGGATTGCAGGTAAATTATTTAATAATGGAAGATAAAGACTGAGATATTGCAGACTATCGAAGTATTGAATTCCTTCAAGATTAAAAATAGTTGATGGAAGATTCGAAAGACCTTTTCGGGAAATTACATTGATATTAGTTGTATCAAGCATAGTTCCGGAAATTGCATTTACATCAATACTATTTTTTATAAAATTTCTGAAATTAATATCAGGAATAAACACAAACTGTGAATGGCATACGTTAACATTAAACAAAGCAATAATTAAGTAAATAAGTTTTTTCATGATTTCCGGTTTTGAATTTAATAAACTACAAACTTTAATTGCATTTGTTTTTCTTCTGACACTACTCTGCATATATAAATTCCCTGTTTCAATACTGCATCAACTTTCAATTCAGTACTTTTTACCTGATTAACTGTGTAAACTATTTCACCAATAACATTTGTTATTTCTATACTATTTAAAGTAGAAGAACTTAATCCTGATAATTTAAATGAACCATTGTTAGGATTTGGATGGATGGAAATATTTTTCCAGCTTTCAACTTCTGTTAAACCAGAAGACACTAAACAGGAATCAACATAAACAATTCCCACTGTATTACACATGCTGAAATCAGACGTCATTGTGTACGCAACACTATCTCCTTCGCACAAGCCGGTTAACACTGCAGGAGCTGTTGGAGTTTGAATTCCATTCACGATCCATATTAAATTCTGAAATGCAACATTAATGGTATCTCCATTATCAAGAGCAAGAATACTTCCGTTGCAATTGTTGCATGTTGGATAAGATAAATGCACACTTCCCAAAGTAACATTATCATATCCTACAACAATCGGAATGTATGAAGTATCACAACCCATCCTTGAAATCTGAATGAAAGTATAATTACCAGGACATGCATTCTCCACATAATAAACGTAATTATTGGCGTCGTATCCCTGTAAACCACATATAGGATTTACAAACCCGCCATAAAAAGCACAACCATAATACGGTGGACCAACCGGCCCGTATTCAATTCTTCCATTATCTGAATAAGGACAATCAGCATCATCTACATATTCTCCATTCTGAGGAATACAATTCAGAGACTGATAATCAAAAAAGAACTGACAGCCAAGTGAATCTGTTACTGTACAGAGATACGAACTGTAATAAGTACATCTATTAGTGAGATCTTCCGATACACTTCCATCATCCCACAAAAATGTGTAAGGAGCAATTCCATTTAAAACAGTGAGATCAATACTACCATCGCACGAAGAGCACGTTTCATAATTAATAGTTGAAGTTGCATTTATGCCTGATGAAAACACACTGGAAAAAGAAGTTGTAACAGTGCAGCCTGTTGAATCAGTTACAATACAGATGTAATTTCCTGTTGAGATTCCTGTAAGTGGATTTACATTTGAAACAATAGAACAAAGCGTAGAATCATAAACTGAAAGAGACCAGTCATAACTTAATGGTCCAACACCACCAATTACATTTGCAATTACACTTCCATCACACAGACCTGAACAACTGTTGGATGCCAGAAGAGTTGCATACAAACCACAACTGCCTGTATACAATGCTGAATCAATTCCGGTATTTAAAGTAATTTGCACTTCATTATTATTAATTGCATAAACCTGGCTGACAGATACGGATGTAAATGTTGTATCAGAACCGGGAAGAACATTAAACAATAATTTTCCAATTGTGCCATAACCTGATTGATGCACATGATCCTTTCTTGTTATTGCTGCATAAAAAACTCCACTTGTTAAATCACGTTTTTGCAGAGTGAGAAACTCATTCGCACTACCATACCATGACGAATCAGGAATAAACTGAATACTGTTCTGATCAATTATTAAAGGATCATAATTTACGGAAAAAGCAAATCCATACAAATCGTTGCACACATTACCTGCATCACCAATTATAACATCAGCAGTTGCAGCTGACATTGGTGAAAGTGTTGCCGGAAGATCAACATTGAGATAAGGTACACCTGCAATATTACTCAGTACATTTCTGTTATGAGTTAATCCATAATTCTGATTAATAGCTAATGTGTCATTGGCATCTACTTCACCACTACCATCACAATCTGCAAACTTATGATTAGTGCTATCAGCAAAAACAGAACTCCAATTCTGAGTATATTTTCCATCCCATGTAATTGTGGTGTCTGTTCTTGCCTGTCCTGTATCAGCATAAGCCAATCCAATTGATAATAAATCAATATTGTTTGCTACACCATCATTATTTGCATCACCGGGAAAAACGGGTGAACAACCTGGAAGTGCCGTTACATAGATATTTGTATTCAGATCGTAGTCGTTAATATTATTATTAGGATCATCCCAGCCTCCCGAAATAAAATATATTGCTCCGGCACACAAAGTGGAATCCGTATAATACTTTCCGTTCAGAAACTGCATATTAACAGGATTTCCATCAGGATCGACTAAGGTATTATTAAGATATATATTCGGTGCAGTAAAATCAAAAAGTGTTGCATGCCCATTACATTGTCCGCAATCAGGTGAATAAACTGTATCAAGCAATGGTTCGGAACATCTTGGGAAAAGATTGTTAACCGTCATAACAATTGTGTCCGAACATTCCCAACCCCATTGACAGATTTCTGTATAGGTATTTGCACTAAGATTTAAAGTAGTAAAATCACAAGTCACATTACTTCCAATTACCGGAACAACATAATAATAACCATTGTCAGCGCCGGGACAGGTTTCATCGGATACAACGTAATAATTATATATCTCTCCAGTATTCGGAATAGAAATAAAAACAGAATCAATAACTCCGTTACTATCAACAACCTCTATATATTTAAAATATCCATCACCTGTATAGACTGTATAAGGCATATTGATCTGCAATGGAGGATTGCCCGGAGTTAACTCATAAAAAGTAAATGGTGGTGTACCTGCGTTTATTGTAATATCAATTGTAGACCAATAATCCCAACATATATGATCAACATCATATGAAAGATCAAGTGGGCCTGCAGGAATAACAACAGGAGAAGGATTATTACTACCACTAATTGTAATCAGCGATCCACTATTTGAAATGGCAGTTATACCAACTGCAGCAATATTGAAAACGGATACTTCAACCGGCACTTTTATATTCAATGTTCCTATTACACCTGCTCCACTTGCATTCAAATTATCTCTTCGTGTAACAGCAACATCTAATCTGTCATCTGACAAAACAGAATACTGCAGGCTTAATAAATCATTTCCTAACCAGGATGAATCGGGAATAAATTGTGCTGATACATTTCCAGCAACCAGGTGAGTAAAATAAAAACTAAATGCAATACCATGAATATTGTCAACCTGGAATGCACTATCTCCTAACAGAACAGGAATTGAAACCAATGAATCAACAATGATACGTTGCGGCATATCAAGAGATAAAACCGGAGCTGCACTCAATATATTTAGTTGTGATGATCTGCTATGCGTAAAACCGTAATTCAATGTTATTGCTGTAGTATCAGCATCATTTACAAAACCATCTCCGTTACAATCTGCATGCTTGTAATTAACACTATCAGCAAAAACATTTGTCCAATCCTGAACATACTTTGCATCCCAGGTAATTGTTGAATCCACTCTCACAGAACCTGTATCATTAAATGCAATTCCTATTGAAAGAAGATCAACATTATTTGCAACACCATCGTTGTTTGCATCACCGGGAAAAATAGGTGTGCACCCTTCATTTGTTACAGTAACTGAATAAGTGTTCTCATACCAGGTATTAATATCATAAGCATAATAAAAATTTGCGTAGTAAGTAGAATCCACACAAAACTGACCAGCAGGAACCAGATCACCATTACTATCATACACACTACTGATTGTTGCACCCACGTGGTCGACCGTTGAAACATTCCCGTTACATATTCCGCAATCAGGTACAGAGATATTAAAAGTTACCGCACTATCACAATCATCAACCATATAATCAAGTCTGAATTCATATTCTTTTTCACAGCCATTGCCATAAGGAATTATATATATATAGGTTCCTGAATCCAGATTTGTCTCATGAATTTCCAAAGGTGGGCCGGAAGGATTCATAATACTACTCCATGCCCACACAACCCCTGATTGATATTGATTACATAATGGATTCTCTGAAGCACCATTGACAATAATTGGTGGGTAATTGGGAGTGAGAGAATATTGTAGCGAATCTTTTCTTCCAACGCTATCTTCAACCACACACATAACAGTCATACCTTCCGGGTAAAAACCACTGAATGCAATGTCTATTAGATTCTGACAGGTATCGCAAGTATTCACAAGTGATACATTCTGATCTGTTGATGACCATTGATAATTATAAGGAGGAGTTCCACCAAGAACTGTAAGATAAACATCCAATGAATTTGAATTGCAATCCAGTTCAGGACTGCTAATCATCCATAACACCAGATTTGTATCAGCGAGAACAGCTGTTGAATCGAAACTGCTGTTAACCGTTCTGAATGAACCGTCATTTGCAACGGCAACAATATTTGCTGTATTCATCAACAGTGACGAAGTTGTATCTGTTGTATGAAAATTTAATCTTCCAATCTCCCCTGTTCCACTAATACTTACATGATCTTTTCTTGTTACAGCAATATCCAAACGTCCTGCATCATTATGCTGAACCATTAATAACTCTACTGAACTTCCCAGCCACGAATTAGTAATATCAAATTGAATTGATGCTTCATCAACAATGCTGCTGTTATAATAAATAGAAAATGCAATTCCATAAACACTATCAGCATTAGTAAGTGCATCACCAAGAAGAACAGGAGCAATTGTCTGAGAATTTGAATAAACAGTTTGTGGGAGATCGATTGTCAGCGTAGGAAGTCCTGCAATATTAGTTGACGTTGCAGGTCGATTATGTGTAAATCCAAAATTTAAATTGATTGCAGTTGTATCATTATCATTTACAATTCCATCGCCATTGCAATCTGCATGTTTGTGATTTGTTCCATCTACAAAAATGTTCTGCCAGTCCTGAACATACTTTGCATCCCATGTAATTGTTGTATCCACTCTTACAGCACCTGTATCATTAAATGCAATTCCTATAGAAAGTAAATCAACATTATTTGCAACACCATCGTTGTTTGCATCGCCGGGATAAACCATAGTAACACATGTAACGGAAACAGTTGTGTCAACCATACAAACTTCGTCGTAACCCTCGTAATAAACATTTAATATATATGTACTATCAGCACACATATTATTTAATGTAAATCCAGCAAGTGTATTGCCATCATGCTGCACTTCTAAAATTGAATTTGAAATGTTGCTGTTTAATGTGACTGATCCGTTACAGAATCCACAACCGGTGTTGGAAGAAGTAACAGGAAAAATATTATCTGGTTCTGACAAGGTAAATACCTGCGTATATATAGTATCCGGATAGCAAGAGTTATTTCCACTTAATATCCAGCAGGTGTAAGTTCCTGAAGAAAGTCCGCTAAGACAATCAAGGCCAGAACCGTTGCTCCAATGATAATACCAACCACATGACATTCCAATCGGCCACCAGACACAAACCTGTCCATCAGGTATTCCAGGACAAGATATGCTATCAACACTATAATTAAACAAGCTAGGGTCACATCCACCTCCCTGATCTAATAAATCTTTTTCTCCCATGGACTCACAGCCTAAGGAATCAGTAACAATACATGCAAAATAATTATCGTACACACTGCATAAATTAAATACAGTATCATTATCATAAGTAGTACTGCCTGGAAAAGTGGAGCCTGCCCATGAGTATATAAACGGTGGTGTCCCTCCTGTTAAACTTACTCTCATATCACCGGTGCAATTCCATTGCATACCACTGCAGAAAGGATAACTGAGTATTTTTATATTAGCGCTAAAAGAATCACATATTCCTGCAACGTGTGAGGAAACAGAATCAGTTTGCTCTAATACAATAGCAATCTCTTTATTTGTATTCCTGATTCCACAATTCGATGTGTTCATAGAGAGGCTATTCTTCACATAAAAGAATAGCATTGCCAGGCAAATAAGGTTTTGGATTTTCATAGGGATTCGTGTTCATTGTAAAAGTACCCATTTCATTTTCAATCTGCAATACTGCATATCTTATTTATTAACGGGCATTTTTGACATGCTTTATAATTATTAAATTCAACAGTTTTCAAACTAAATAAATTCCCACCTAACAAAATCAGCAGTTGACTTTGCATAATTATACTTTGACTATTTTTACCGCTCAAGTACAATAAGATTCAGATCAACCATAAATCATCGTTATGAACAATTCCTTCGGGCACTTATTCCGCATTACATCTTTTGGAGAAAGTCATGGTGTTGCTGTTGGTGTGGTGATTGACGGTTGTCCTGCAGGTTTATTTATTGATGAAAAATTTATTGCTGAGGAGATGAGTAAACGTAAACCGGGACAATCAACAATAACAACTTCCAGAAAAGAAGATGATATTGTTGAAATTATTTCCGGTGTTTTTGAAAATCATTCAACCGGTGCTCCTATAACTTTATTGATAAGAAATAACGATCAACGGTCTGCAGATTATGATCAGTTAAAAGATATATATAGACCTTCGCATGCAGATTTTACATGGGAGAAAAAATTCGGAATCCGTGATCATCGTGGTGGTGGAAGAACCTCTGCAAGAGAAACAGCTGCCCGTGTAGCTGCTGGTGCAGTTGCGCAATTACTCTTAAAACAAGTTGGAATTTCTGTTCAGAGTTTTGTATCACAGGTTGGTGCTGTTAAAATAAATAAAAGTTATAGTGAACTTGATTTATCAATAACAGAAAAAAATGCAGTACGTTGTCCCGATGCATCAACTGCTATTGAAATGATACGCTTGATTGAAGAAGTAAAATCAAAAGGTGATACCATTGGAGGAACAGTTTCCTGTATAATTAAAAATGTACCTGTTGGATTAGGCGATCCTGTTTTTAATAAACTGCAGGCCACACTTGCACATGCTATGTTAAGCATTAATGCAGCACATGGTTTTGATTATGGTGATGGGTTTGATGCCATCACAAAAAAAGGAAGTGAGCAGAATGATCGTTTTACAACGAATGATAAAAATGAAATCACCACAACATCGAATCACAGCGGAGGAATACAGGGTGGAATGAGTAATGGACAGGATGTTTTTTTCAGAGTGCTTTTTAAACCTGTGGCAACATTACAGATGGAGCAGGAAACTGTGAATAAGCAGGGAGAAAATTCCACAATCAATCCAAAGGGACGTCATGATCCATGCGTGTTACCGAGGGCAGTTCCTATCGTTACCGGCATGGCATCATTAGTGCTCGCCGATCATTTGCTGTTAAACCGAACAGCTCAAATCAGCTCTTTGAAGAAATAATCTGCTGTTTGCAATTTTCTTTAAAAAACAATTTTCCTGAACGGATAATTGCCTCACACTTTCTACGTTTGCAGTATCAAATCATCAGTTATGAAAAAAGCCTTAAAAATTGTTGGAGTAGTTCTTCTAATACTTCTGCTTGCAATAATAATATTACCAATAGCCTTCAAAGGTAAAATAGTTGCAAAGGTTAAATCAGAAATCAACAATAACATCAATGCAAAAGTTGACTTCACTGACTTTGATCTTTCGTTGATAAAACACTTTCCAAACTTTACATTATCAATGGAAG
Source organism: Bacteroidota bacterium (assembly GCA_040007375.1). Classification (GTDB taxonomy): domain Bacteria; phylum Bacteroidota; class Bacteroidia; order AKYH767-A; family OLB10; genus JANOXC01. The sequence continues at coordinate 10,016 of JBDTVD010000015.1, forward strand.
GACTATCTGTTGTTGGTGTCAATGAATTTAATGGTGATACACTTGCTGCAATAAAACAACTGGATGTAACAGTTGATGTAATGAGTGTAATTAAAGGAAGCCAGATTGTTATAAAAGGGATTTCCTTGGATAACCCTAATATAAATCTTCTGGTATTAAAAAACGGAAAAGCTAACTGGGACATTGCAAAACCATCTGAGCCATCAGCACCATCCGGTGAATCTTCAGGTTTTAAAGCATCGCTTGAAAAATACAGCATAACAGACGGAAATATTTTATACGATGATGCTTCGATGGGATTCCGTATGGTAATGGTTGATTTAGATCATTCAGGAAATGGTGATTTTACTCAGGATTTATTTATATTGAATACAAAGACATCCATTGCATCAACAAACATGTGGTATGGTGGTGTTAAATACCTGCATCAGGTTGTTACAGAATTAAAAGCCGATCTGGAAATGGATATGAAAAATATGAAGTTCACTTTTAAAGACAATGAACTTGTATTAAACGGACTTGGTTTAGGTTTCAACGGTTGGTTAGCGATGCCTGCAGATGATATTAAAATGGACATGACATTTAATGCAAAACAAAGTGAGTTTAAAAATTTCCTTTCACTTGTGCCTGGTATATATAGTAAAGAATTTAAAGATCTGAAATCATCAGGTACACTTGCATTCAAAGGATTTGCAAAAGGAACATACAATGATAAAACAATGCCTGGTTTCGGAATAACATTGAATATAAATAATGGAATGTTTCAGTATCCATCATTACCAACTGCAGTTAATCATGTTAATGTTGATCTGGCAATACTCAATCCTGATGGCGTTCCTGATCACACCAACATTGATTTAAGCAAGATGCATCTTGAAATCGGAGCAGAACCTTTTGATGCGCGATTGAAAGTACGAACACCTGTAAGTAATGCTGACATGGATGGAATGATAAAAGGAAAAGTAAATCTTGCTAACATCAGTAAAATTGTTCCTCTTGAAAAAGGCACAAGTATCAGAGGAAATATGGATGCTGATTTATCATTTAAAGGACGGATGAGTGCTATTGAACTGAAACAGTATGATTCATTTTATGCAGCAGGTAATTTTAATCTTTCTGACTTCAATTATACAAGCAATGATTATAAACAGGGATTTGATTTATCACAACTCAATCTCACATTCAATCCTAAAAATATTTCGCTTAACAAATTAATTGCAAGAATGGGAAAAAGTGATTTCAATGCAACGGGAACAGTAGATAATGCACTGCCCTATTTCATAAAAAATGAAAAACTCAGCGGAACATTAAATCTCATTTCAAACAACATTGATCTGAATGAATTTGCGGGAGATAAAACAGCATCATCTACTACGGCTGCTGCAGATACTACACCATCAACACTTGTAGTAATTCCAAACAACATTGATTTCACTATCAACACAAATATTAATAAACTCACCAAAGACAACATCGTTTTACAAAACATTAAAGGAACTGTTTCCATTCGCAATTCAGTTGCTGATATGAGTAATTTATCTTTTAATACACTTGGTGGAGCTGTTACTATAAGTGGCAGTTATGCAGCTCCTACAGCAAAAGAAGCTGACATGAAATTATCTATGAGTATTAAAGATTGCGACATCCAGCAAACTGTAAAAACATTTAATACGGTTAAGAAAATGGCACCTATCGCTGAACAATGCAATGGTGTTTATAGTTCTTCATTTACATTAAATGGCAAACTGGATAGTAAAATGGAACCGGTAATGAATACATTAAATGGAAATGGAAAACTCCAGACAACAAATGTTACCATCACTAATTTCACTCCATTGGTAAAACTTGCTGATGCATTAAAGATGGATCAGTTGAAATCAGTAAAACCTTCCAATGTTGATCTCAGTTTCGAATTTCTTGATGGTCGTATATATATAAAACCATTTGAAACAACACTTGGTGGATATAAAACAAAAATTGAAGGTTCGAATGGATTTGATCAGACAATTGATTACACTGTAAAATTAGATCTTCCAACAGCCAAATTACCCGGAGCAGCAACGGGTGTTATCACCGGATTGATCGGGCAGGCAAATGCAAAAGGTGCGAAATTATCAATGGGTGATAATGTAAGTGTGAATGTACTTTTAGGTGGAACTGTAACTAACCCTACTGTTAAAACCGGATTAAAAGAAGCAACAGGAGCCATTGTTGATGATATCAAAGCAAAAGCTAAAGAAGAGTTTGACAAAAAGAAAAAGGAACTGGAAGACAAAGCAAAAGCGGAGGGTGACCGTTTGAAGAAAGAAGCGGAAGATAAAGCAAAGTCAGAAGTGGATAAAGCGAAAAAGGAAGCGGAAGACAAAATGAAAGCTGCGGCTGACAAAGCAAAAAAAGATGCTGAGCAGAAAGCAAAAGATAAACTAAAGGGATTTCTCAAAAAATAACGAAGGCAATTTTCCTGATTATATAATTGTATTGTATAATAATTGCAATCTTCATTATTTTAAAATTATGAGGAATGTTAATACCACATTTTAAAATTGGAGAGAAGCAGTATTTCCAGTAAATTTGTTACTTAGTAAAACCCAAAACAATGTTTAGAAAATTACTTTTTACCTTTTTGGTATTATGCTGTATTGGTTTTAATTCCAATGCACAGTTAAACGTTACATTTCGATCTAACATGCCTTTTCCCGGGCAATTAGCCAATATAAGCGGATATGTTGACAATCTTGGAAATGAATATGCACTTGTGGGATGGACAAGCGGTGTTACAATAGTTAACGTAACTAACCCTGATTCCATTTTTGTGCAACAGACTATTGGTGGAATAATTTCTGAATGGCGCGAAATAAAAACATTGGGGCATTATGCTTATGTTACAACAGAAGGATGCTGCGATGGTTTACAGATTATTGATTTAGGTAATCTGCCCGGATTGGTGGTAACAAAAACATGGAAAGGTTCAGGTACAATAACAGGTAATCTGAGTACTATTCATGCATTGCATATTGATAACAACGGATTTTTATATCTCTTTGGAAGTAATCTTTTTAACGGCACTGCAATTACGGTTTCACTTGCTGATCCCTGGAATCCTGTATATCTCGGACATCTACCTGGCAATATATATGTTCATGATGGATATGCTTACAACGATACACTGTATGCCTGTCATATATATGGTGGATATGTTGGATTCTGGGATGTAACGGATAAAGTAAATCCTGTTTTCATCACTTCACAAACCACCCCTGGAGCATTTACGCATAACAGCTGGCTGAACGATGAACGAACTGTTTTATTTACAACTGATGAAGTGAATGATTCTTATCTTACTGCTTATGATATTACAAACACTTCAAACATTAAAGAATTAAGTCGCATACAACTTACGCCCGGATCGCAATCAATTGTACATAACACGCATACATTGAATGATTTTGAAGTTGTTTCCTGGTATAAGGATGGAGTTGCAATTATTGATGCTAGCAGACCCTCCAATATGGTTGTTACCGGATATTTTGATACCTACACACAGGGATCGGGAAGTGGATTTAATGGGTGTTGGGGTGTGTATCCATATCTTCCATCAGGAAACCTTGTGGTATCAGATATTGACAATGGTTTATATGTATTAACTCCAAATTATATAAGAGCATGTTATCTTGAAGGTGTAGTTTCTGACAGTGTAACATCTGCTCCGATAAACGGTGCTATCGTAACGATTGCGGGACAAAATCTAACGAAACAAACTAATTTACTTGGAGAATATAAAACAGGATTTGTTACTGCGGGATTATATAATGTAACTGTTGCCAAAGCTGGTTATTATCCAAAATCTTTTAATAATGTAAGTTTGACTAATGGAGTGTTAACACAACTTGATGTTCAACTTATTCCTGTTGTTACAATAACACAATCCGGTTCCGTTACAGATACACAAGGAAATCCTATAGCAAATGCAACCGTTACTTTTAATGGTGCTTTAATTACTTTATCATCAACTTCAGATATAAACGGCCAGTTTACCATTAATGGTTTTATTCCTGACAATTATAATGTAATTGGTGGTAAATGGGGCTACCTTACAAATTGTCAGAATCAGAATGTAAATGGAGGTTTAGTAAATATTGTTCTTGCTCAGGGTTATTACGATGATTTTTCATTGGATTTTAACTGGTCAGTTTCAGGGCCTAGTATTAATGCATGGGAAAGAGCTATTCCTCATGCAACTTTAAATGCTGCAGATACTTGTAATCCTGGTAATGATATATATAATGATTGTGGAGATTACGCAATGGTTACTGATAATGCAGGTGGTGGTCCATGGGATCATGATGTTGATTTTGGAAGCACAGTTCTTACTTCACCTGCGTTTGATGCTACTATATATAATGATCCATATCTGCATTATTCAAGATGGTATTACAATGGTGGCACCACAAACGGGCTTCCTGATGATACAATGAAAGTTTATCTCAGCAATGGTATTACAACAGTATTACTTGAAACTGCAAATCCTTCCACCCCTGACAATGGTTCTTGGGTAAATAAAACTTTTGAAGTGAATCAGTTCCTTACACCTACCAATAATATGTCATTCCGCATACAGGTGCGTGATTCTGCTCCGGTTTCAAACATCGTTGAAGGTGGTCTGGATTATTTTTACATATCAGAAGGACTTACCTCAGTTAGTGAATCCTCTGAATCAATATTGAATTTGAAGGCCTTTCCAAATCCTTTTAAAGATAATGTGCGACTGAATTATAACCTGGATCAGGCAGATCTACCTGCAAAACTCTCAATAACTGATATAGCAGGAAGAATAATTGGTACTTATATAATAAATGATATAACTGGAGACATACACATAGGTGAACATTGGACTCCAGGTATTTACTTTGCAAAAATCATTTCAGTTAATAAGGTACAATCCATATCTTTAAATAAGATCGAAAAATAGTTTGTTTGTCTATTGCCTTTTGCTTGAGCCGGTATGGAACACACCATATCGGTTTTTTTATGCTTTTTGATGAGGGTTAGTCAATATTGCGGACAACTTTTCGTTTTCAAAGAAAATTATCTGCCTGTAAAATCAATTATATTTTCATTTTTGCAGTTGATAATACGAATCCTTCCATGAAGCAATTATATATTATTCTGATAAGCATTTTTGTATTGTTTTCTGAACAAAGCAAGGGGCAGAATAAATTATGTCCTGCATCACAGGAAAAAAAAGCAATCAAATATTTTGAATCTGCAAAAGATGCCCGTAAAAAGGATAATAATTTTAAAGAAGTTAAAGAGCTGCTTGATAAGTCTCTTGAAGTTGATAGTACTTATACCGATGCATGGAAGTTATTAGGTGATGCAGCATGGTTTAATAAAGATTATACAACTGCTGAAAATGCGTATTTTAAAGGAATAGAATCTTGCCCTGATATTGGTTCCTCTCCCTATTACAGACTTGGATTTCTTCAATTCAGGAAAAAGAAATACAAGGAATGTATAGAGACTTTACAATCATTTCTTGAATTTCCAAAGATTGCTGATGCAGATGCAAAAGATGCTGCCACTACAATTGGTAAAGCCAGGTTATTGATGCATCCTGTTCCTTTTGATCCTAAGCCATTAGAAGGAGTAAGTACAGTTGATCCGGAATATCTTGCCTGCATATCACCTGATGGAGATTTTTGTTTTTTCACCAGACGTTTTGAAATGCAGACTAAAGGTGCACTCACACCTGTAAGCGTTGAAAAATTTATGGTTAGTGAAAAGGCAAACAACCATTTTACGAAAGGTGAACCAATGCCTGTACCCTTTAATAAAAAGCAAAGTAATAATGAAGGTAGTCCATCAATAAGCATTGACAATAAATATCTTTTTTTTACACAGAATAACGATGGGAATTTCGATATATATATGAGTCGTGCAATAGGTAGCGGATGGGATGATCCTGAACCGGTATTCAAGAAAAAGCAGGATAATGATTACTGGGAATCTCAACCATGTATCTCACCTGATGGAAAACATCTGTATTTTGCTTCTTATCGAGATTCATTAAATGAACAGAGTGATATATATATATCAGATAAAATAAATGATGTATGGAGTTCACCACGCATTCTTGAAGGACCTGTAAACACAAGAGGAAATGAAAAATCCCCATTCCTTCACCCGGATAATACAACACTTTACTTCAGCAGCAATGGTTTACCCGGCATGGGAGGTTTTGATATATATATGAGAAAAAAAGATAGTCTGGGACATTGGATGACACCCATTAATCTTGGCTATCCCATAAATACGGAAGCTGATGAAGTAGGTTTCTTTGTTAGTACAGATGGGCAGCAAGGTTATTTTGCAAGCAATAATCTGAAGAGTATTGGAGGATATGATATATTTCAGTTTCCATTATATCCCAAAGCGCGTCCGGAAAAAGTATTATTCATAAAAGGAGATATAACAGATGAAAATGGAGATGGATTGAGCAATGCAAAAATTGAATTACGTAATTCAGTTACGCGCGAATTGGCTGAAATAAGTTATGATACCACAACAGGTAAATATGCTTCAGTGGTTTTATTTAATGAGGATTATATATTAACCGTAAAGAAAAAGGGTTATGCATTTACTTCAGCATATTTTTCTGAATATGATAGTGCACTTGCAGAACCTAAGCAGATTGATCTTAAAGTATCAACAAGTGAAAAAGGAAAAGCATATACTTTAAATAATATTTTATTTGAAACTAATTCATGGGTGATGAATCACCAGAATGAAATAATTGTGGAAGAGTTTGCTGATTATCTCTCAGTAAATCCGTCGTTAAAAGTTGCTATATATGGGCATACTGATAATGAGGGTAATCCTGCAGACAATCTGGTACTCTCAGAAAAGAGAGCGAAGGCTGTGTATGATTATCTTTCATCAAAAGGAGTAAGTGGTACACGATTAAGTTATAAAGGATTCGGTGAGCTTAAACCTCTGTTTCCAAATGATACAGAAATTCATAAATCAAAAAACAGGAGAACAGAATTTTTTATTGAATCACTTTAAAATATTCTATCTCACATTATTTAGAAAGATGTTAAACTCTCCCCTCAGTTCATGAAATATTTTTTCAAACTGATCAAGTTTCTCCCTTTGTGTTGAATGGATTTTCTGAATACCTTCATTTGGTTCCGTTATTGCCGGCACTTCCAGTGCTTCAATTAAATTTTCGTGCTGCTTGAAATCATGACGGATAATATCCAATACTTCCGTCTGCCTGATAAACTGATTCTGGAAATGTTCTACAGATGCCATTAATTCTTTGGGTGCACCAGGTTGCGCAAACTTTCCAAGGTGTTGATTAAACTGTTTAATCTCATCACGATAAAATTTAATCCTGTTCTGCCACTCATCGTGTTCTGACTTCATTTCCAACAATTGTTCTTTTGTGTGCATGACGTATATTATTTATAGTTAAACCTTATTTAAAAAAAACAGCCAGGCTTAAATGACCCGGCTATAAAACAATATTGTATAGTTACTAAAACAAATTTCAAAGGAGTTGGATGAATTTTAATGCTCATCTTATATAATTATGATACATCAAAATTAAACATAACACAGCCTTATTCCTAACATAATTATCAATTTTATTTAACAAACTATTAATTTAATCCTTGTTGAAAAGAGAGTCAGGTACAATTATAAAAGGTGTAAAAGACATTTACACTTTTTGAATCCTGTTTAAAGTGACCTTGGACAAGATTGCCTTCTGATAATAATTGAACGAAATTCTTTCCATTCCACATTCATTCAGTTTTTTTTCATCGCTAATTTATAAATTTCTTACATCCTGATTTCCATTCGTAAAAAAAAATCTTAGAGTTGAAGAATGAATTTTCACTTATGTAATACAGATAACATCAACAGGCAAACATTATTCATTCTGTAACGTAAATCAAGTACTTCTTACAATGTCGGATTACTCATTGAATTGAAAAAACATGGAGTTATTAGCAGCCTAATTTGGGCCTATTAATAACACCCCCATTATGAAAAGAACTTTAACTTACTTATCTGCTCTACTCCTGCTGCTTGTGGTTAGTACAACTGCCGACTGTCAGGTACAGAGTGGTAGAAAATACAGAGTAATCGCCTATAAGAAAGGTGACCAGACAGTTCAAAGTGTATCTAATGAAATTACAGTTATTCCATCAATGACCCTTTATATTCCGAACACATTTACACCGAACGGAGATGGCATGAATGATACTTTCGGAATTACAGGTGAAGCGATAAAACAATTCACCATGCAGATTTACGATCGCTGGGGGCAATTAATTTTTGAGACAGCAGATGCTAATCATCGCTGGGATGGAACCTTTGAAGGTCAAAAAGCTATGGTAGGAACTTATGTTTATAAGATTACTGCTACAGGTCCTTTAGGAGGCCGACAAACCAAGGAAGGAAATTTTAATTTAATCATGTAAAACTAAAGACATGACAATCCTCCTTCTAACATACATACTTCAGGTGCTAAAGCGAAAAGGCTATGTAAAATCCAAAAAATTGGAAAACATCCTTTCCCGTTTGAAGCCGAAAATCACAAATCCGGTATAATTTAAGCTAGATTTTAATTTGGTAAACGGCAATAAATCGTTGGTAAACATGTTTTATTAGCGTGTCAAAGTTCAAAAATTGCAATGCCTAATAAATTTTATATCTGAAAATCAATTAATTAAATAAGTATGGTGTTTTTCTTATTGTTGGGTAAATTCTTCCACCCTACATTTGGGGACTATTAGCCACAGAATTACAGATGTTGACCACTAAAATAAAACATTCTGCCAAAACAAATAAAATACAAATACCATGCTAAAAAAGATGCAACAAAGCGTAATAAGAGTTATTTCATTAGTCGGGCTAATCACGTTATCATCGTTGTCGGTTAAGGCACAAACTTATCTGCCATTTAATTATTATACGTTTGATGGAGTTACAGCATTAGATGATAATATGCTACACAATGCATTAAATTTTAATTTCTTTCAATCTCCATATACTATAAGCACCGCAAATGCTTCTGGTAACGCAGTTGGAAAGTGCTTAGTTTTAGGAAGCACAACAAGACAGATAGTTGCTTCGCAGCCATTAGCTTTAGACAGCGGTGTAACAATTGAATTTTTATGGAAACCATCTGCAGATATAAACGAAACAGTCCAATTATTTGGTCGCAGAGATGGTGCATTACAAATTCGTTTTACTTATCCTAATTTAAGATTTCTTACTAAGGTAACTCCTGTTGGAAGTTCAACCGCAGTATCAGACATTATGAATATTGAACTTAGCGGAGTAGGAAGAATGTCATATGGATATTATGTTGATGGTAACTGGCATCATTTCGTTTTTAAGTATAATGCTAAGACTGGTGAGAAACAAGTATGGGTTGATGGTCAAAGTCCTTCTGAGTTTCAATCAGTTGTTGGAACAGGAAAGTTTGCATCAAATTCAACTAATGCAACTAATAATATACTTGATATAAATACAAATACTGATTACTATAAATATGTAGGGAGTCTGGATGAGATAGCAATATATCCTTATTCACTACATCCTAATATGATATATAAACATTATAATGAATTCAAAACAGGTAATCATTATACTTTTAATTTCAGTACAACTGTTCCACCTGTAGCAGCGAATGTAGTTGGTTCCGTTGATATGTTGGAATTCGCTCCTGGTCATCCTACTCCAACTGTAGATGCAGTAACACAATTAAAATCATTCCCCACTCCACGTTTTAAACCAGGCAATACATTATTTCCAAATATCCCTGTATTAAATCCAGGTCATATTGGTGGTTATGGTCAGCCAAATGTTCCTTATTCAACAGCAGTAACCAACAGTAAAGAAGTACAACGTCAAATGGTAACTGCATTTAATTATACATTGATGGTTGCATCAACTACTCATGAAATGGGACAGTTTGGTGATACCACAAAGTTTTCCGGGGCATGGGTAAAGATGGCGAATCAAAATCCAACATGGAAAACTTCTGCTAATTCTTATTGGGCACAGTTGAGTCCGGCAATTGTTGGTTATAATTCTGTAAATCCATATATAGAATGCAGTTGTCTTTCTAACTCTTCTTATCTGCACAATTCAGCTGGTCAGTTAATTGACAGAAATGGAAATGTTGTTACCTGGAAAACAGAAAGTCCTATCATGTCAGTAGATAGTTTAAAACAAGATGGTTTAACACAGAAAGCATACGTGACTGAATTAACAAACAAATTAACGCGTCCGTTAGATGTTCTTTTTGAAAATGGAGAAGTTGTTACTCATTGGACAGAAAATGGTTTATCCGTTGATCCAAATGTTCTTGCAGCAAAAAATGCAAGTGGATTAGCATGGGATAAATTTATTGGCAGAAACATGAAAAGATTTACTGCCGGTTATATGGATCAATATCGTTCTCTACCTAAATTATCTGGTACATGGGTTGAACATTATCAGTTAACAGCACATCCTAGTAACTGGGATTGGTCAGAAACAAGATCATTAAATACATTCCGGAATAATCAATATTATTCAAACGGTGATTTATATCTTCAGTATCCAAAAGCATGGAAACTTGGATTAGGTATGGCTAAAGGATGGCAGGATCTTGTTGAACAACGTTATGTAGAAATTGCAATGGGTGACAAATTATTCTCTCCTGTAGTTTCTGCAGGCTGGAGTGCAACAGAAGAAAACATTGTACGTCCTGCACAGTACCTGGGATTCCTTAAAGCAGTTGCATTAACTGGTGCAGAGAATTTTCACGCAGGTTATTTTGTAACCGCACAACCTTATCAATTACCAGAGAATTATGTTTGGCAAATTGCTATGCCTGCATATGCGCAAGGATTAACAAGCCGCTTTGAAGATATACTTCGTAATGGCTATGTTATGGAAGGAAATGTACCTGCAAACTTTGCTGATCCTTCAGGAACACCAGGATATCAGTTCGCAGCTGGTGATATCAGAAAACTTGTTGTTGTTAGAAAACATAATACACTTGCTAAATACGTAATCACCGGTACTATCCAGAATTACTCTAATATGCAAGGTAACGTTGAACCAGAAGGAAATGCAAGTATCAGCCTGGATGGTCAGACAGTTAAATTCAAAATAAGAAAACAAGGAAGTACTTATATATATGATAAAACTAATGCTGCATCACCTGTATTTTATCAGTTAGATGCATGGCATGAAGCTACACATCCATACTACTGGAGTAAAACATTTGACCTTGAAGCAGAATTATTTGATAATACTCCTTCTGGTGTAACAATAAAAACAGTAGTACCTGCAGGTACAGCAGCTGGTGACTTTACCAACTATACTTCGTTTGTGACTTTTGCATCTACTGGTTCTGTTGAGTATAATTTCACACCACGTGGCACTACACCAACTACTCATTACTTATGGGTTCTTGCAAGAAGTGTTGATGGTACTTCAACAGGATTTTCTGCATCACTTGATGGCGGTGCAGCAAAAACAATTAATTGTGTAGCAGATAACAATTGGAAATGGTATCGATTTGAAGCATCAACAGGTGCAGCAATCACTTATTCTAATTTGTCATTAGCAAATCATAAGCTAACTTTAACTTCTATCAATAGTAAATTACAAATTGATCGTATAACATTAACTCCTGTTAGTGGAGCATATTATGCAAATGGTGCTGCACCATGTTCAGGAACAGGGGCCTTTGCAAATATCACTGCATCAGGTTCTACTTCGTTCTGCCAGGGTGGTTCAGTAACTCTTACAGCTAACAGCGGAACATCTTACCAGTGGTCAACTGGTGCAACTTCTCAGGCAATCAATGTTACAACAGCTGGAACTTTCACAGTAACTGTTACTGGTGCAAATGGAACTGCAGTTTCTGCTCCTGTTGCAGTAACAGTAAATACCGCTAACTCTGCATCTATCTCTGCTTCTGGTCCGTTAACTTTCTGTACAGGAGGTTCTGTTACTTTATCAGCAGCCGGTGCAACTGGATCCTATTTATGGTCACCAGGTGGTGCAACAACACAATCAATTACTGTAACATCAAGCGGAACATATAATGTAAAAATTACTTCAACAGGTGGATGTAGTTCAACATCTCCAAATTCTGTTGTTACTGCTTCAAGTTCTAATCCGATTCCATCAGTGGCAACTGCAGCAGGTGCTACTACATTCTGTGATGGTGGTACTGTAACATTAACAGCAAATACAGGTACATCTTATCTCTGGTCAAATGGGGCAACAACAAAATCAATTGATGCTGCTGTTGCAGGAAATTATGTCGTAACTGTATCTAATGGTGGATGTGCTTCACTTCCTTCAGTTGCGATTCCTGTGATTGTTAATGCACGACCAGCATTTACAGTTACTCCAAGTGGAAATCTTTCATTCTGTCAGGGTGGAAATGTTAATCTTAATATTGTTAACTCAAATGCAAGTGCATATATATGGTATAAGAACAATACTGTAATAGCAACTGCAGGAATTTCAACCACTTCTTATAAAGCTACATCAGCAGGTAAATATAAAGTAAGAGCTCAGTTAGGCGGTTGTGGAAAGTTCTCCAATGAATTTATAGTTACTACCCCCTGTCGTGAAGGAGAATTGCTTGGTATGTCTGATTTCGATGCTACTGTTTATCCGAATCCATTTGAAAACAGAACAACTATTGCAGTTCATGTGGAGAAGGAAGAAAAAATATCCATCAGGATTTATGATATGGAAGGTCGTTTAGTTGAAACAATTAAAGAAGACTTTACTGCATCACCAGGTACTAATGAATTCGAATTCGATGCTGCCGGCCTCGGAAAAGGAGTTTATTTTGCAGTAGTAAATACGGCATTTGATTCCAAAAGAATTAAGATTGCTTCATTAAAATAAAAAATAAGTAACTGAAATTTAAAAGCCGTGTATTGTTACACGGCTTTTTTTATTTATTGCTGTTTTTCTTACAGCATTTTTTTTGCTAATAGAATGTGTTTTTTCTGATCAACACTTTTAGAGCAATATTATTTCCCCTCTTAAAATTATTCTTTTCAGTAAAACAATTGAACGTTTTCAATATATAATTTCTCTTCAAAAAGGCTATTTGTCTTACAATGACAGTAACCTTTTAAAGATGATACTTTTTCGCTGCAGGATAGGCTTTATTTGACAACTGTAACGGTACAAAAAAAAGAAGTGAAC